>JAUVCP010000319.1 GCA_030590765.1 Flavobacteriaceae bacterium
TAGCGAATCAGGCCAAGCTCTTTTATTGTGATAATTATCACAGTGATTAAAGTGTAATCAGGTAAAAGATGCTAAATTTTAATGATCATTCATTCGAAAATCAGGATATGCACTCATTCCGTGTTCATGAAGATCCAGCCCTTCAATTTCTTCAATTTCTGATACTCGTATTCCAATTGTCTTTTTCAACGTAAATAGTATAATAAATGAAGTTAGCACACAAAATGCTCCAACAGCTATTACACCAATTGCCTGACTTCCCAATTGTCCAAAACCTGCTTTGGAACCAAATATACCTACAGCCATTGTTCCCCAGATACCACAAACTAAATGAACTGCTATTGCGCCAACCGGATCATCCAGACGTAATTTATCAAGAGCAATTACAGCTAGAACAATAAGAATACCTGCAATGATACCAATCCAGATCGCATCGGTAACGCTCATTAGGTCAGCTCCCGCAGTAATACCAACAAGACCTGCCAAAATACCATTCAAAACCATAGTAATATCATATGATTTGAAAAATGCATATGAAGTGAAAAATGCGCTCATAGCACCTGCTGCAGCAGCTAAGCAGGTAGTAACCAGAACAAGTGAAACTGAGCCCGCATCTGCGCTTAGCACAGATCCTCCGTTAAACCCAAACCATCCAAACCAAAGTAGAAATACACCTATAAAGGCAAGAGGTATATTGTGACCCTCAATTGCTTTTGACACGCCGTTGTATTTTCCTATTCTTGGTCCTAAAAGTTTTACAGCAACCAAAGCTGCCCAACCTCCTACAGAATGTACAAGAGTTGATCCAGCAAAATCATAAAAACCTAATTCATCTAAAAATCCACCTCCCCATTTCCACATGCCGGTTATTGGGTAAACAAAGCCAACATAAATAACAGAAAATATTAAAAATGAATTTAGTTTAATTCTTTCGGCAACTGCACCTGAAACAATAGTGGCAGCGGTTGCTGCAAACATTGCCTGAAATAAGAAGTCGGTCCAGTAAGTATATCCTTCACTGTACTCAGGAGTTAATCCATTTTCGGGTAAGCTAATTCCAAACCCTGCAAAACCAAAGAAGTCTCCAGCAAATTCTGCTCCCGGATACATTAGGTTAAAACCTAATAAGGTATAAGTGAGTAGTCCTATTGATACGATCATTACATTTTTAAACATGATATTGATCGTATTTTTTGATCGTGTTAATCCGGCTTCTAAAGTTCCAAAGCCAAGGTGCATGATAAATACCAAAAATATGGATACCATCATCCAAACATTATTTATAGTAAACATTTCCATAATAAAATCTAGTTTTTAATTTATTTTAGAGTTTTCCCTCCGTTTTCTGCTGTTCTTATTCTATATGCATCCTCAATTTTGAATACAAATATTTTACCATCTCCTATATCACCTGTTTTGGCGGATTCTAAGATTGCATCAATGGTTGGTTGTGCAAAATCATCATTTACAACTATAGATAGAAATCTGCGTTGGATATCACTTGTGCTAAATGCAACACCGCGGTATACATGACCTTGTTTTTCATGACCAATACCGGTAACATCCCAGTATGTGAAGAAGTTTACACCTATATTATGTAATGCTTTTTTTACTTCAGAATATTTTGATTTTCTGATGATTGCTTCAATTTTTTTCATAATTTTTATTTTTAAATTAGTTAAATGGTAAATCCGAAAGTAATAAATATGTTTTCTGAATCTGGATTAAAGATAAGTGTAGCATCAACTGGCAGACTCCATTTTTCGGTTATTTGAATTGATTTTGAAACGCCAAGACCTAAATTGATAAATCCTGACCCATCTGTTTGGTAATACCCTCCTTTGTCCCCAAATACGGCTCCAGCAAAAAGTCTGAGGTCTATAAAGCCTGCATTTATAGGGTAGCTTGCTTCAAGATAAGTAGAAAATGACTGATCTCCATCTTCTGTTTTATCAGCTCCAACTATATTGGTGGCGACAGAAATTCCAAGTGGAAAATTTTCAAATCCAGAAAAGGATGCCATAATTTCTAGAACATGACCCTGATGAAAATAATCATTATCAGGAAGTCGATCATTTGGGAAAAAGTAATCGGTTACTGTGAAGGATAAGAAATCTAAAGGAGAAATGGTTATATATAGGTCTGCTTCTTGTCCTAATTGATCGCTTCCAACTGAGTAAGCACCCCAGACACCAATAGTAAAAATTCCTGTTGAATAAGAAATGCTTGGTTGTATGCTCGCACTGTTTCCTCCTAAATTAAGACCTCTCCATATATATCTTGATTGAAAGCTGGCTCCAAGGTTCCAATTAGAGGTTTTTTTCTCTTCAGCTTTTTCTTCCTGAGTATATCCCGTAAAGGTAAAAAGTAAACAGGTGAGTATTAAAAAGTATTTTAATATGTTTTTTGATTTTAGCATTGTATTCATAATTGATCTTTTTCTTTTAGTAGAGTTAATAATTCATCAATTTATTTAAGTGATTAATCAGTGTAAAAGTAAATATATTTTACTTACCCCCAAATAAAATAGGGTTAAAAAAGAAATAAATACATTATTAATATTTAAGACCCCTACAAAAAAGGGGTATAAAAATATAAAAGAGGTTTAATATCAGATTAATAATAAAAAAGTAAGGGGTTAAAATATAATTTGGATATATGAAATTAATATAATATATTTGTGATATCATTATAATATCATTAAATCAATTCATTATGAAACAAGAGAAAGTTATTTCAACATCTAGTGGTTATTTATTTTTACTGTTAGCTATAATTTTAATACTTGGTGGAGTTTATGGAACAATTTCTGTGAGTAAACCTTTTATTATATCTATTATAATAGGAGTGTTTTTTATTCCAGGATTCTTTTTGGTAAATCCGAATACATCAAAAGTTTTACTTTTATTTGGAAAATATGTAGGTACGGTAAAAGATAATGGCTTTTACTGGGCAAATCCATTTTATACAAAAAAAAGTATTTCACTTAGGGCAAGTAATTTTGATAGTGAACGAGTAAAAGTAAACGATAAGTTGGGTAATCCAGTTATGATAAGTACTATTTTGGTGTGGAAAGTAAAGGATACTTATAAGGCGGCATTTGACGTAGATAATTATGAAAATTTTGTAAGAGTGCAGTCAGATGCGGCAGTTAGAAAACTGGCAAGTTTGTATCCTTATGATAATTTTGAAGATGATGGGCAAGAAGAAGAGATTACTTTACGTGCTAGTGTGAACGAAGTAAGTCATGCTTTGGAAGAAGAACTGCAAAAGAGATTGTCTATGGCAGGTTTAGAAGTGTTGGAGGCTAGGATAGGTTATCTGGCTTATGCACAGGAAATTGCAAGCGCTATGTTAAAACGTCAACAGGCTACAGCAATTATTGCTGCAAGGCATAAAATTGTTGAGGGAGCTGTGAGTATGGTGGAAATGGCATTGGATAAATTGAATAAAAAAAATATTGTTGAACTAGATGAAGAAAGAAAAGCGGCAATGGTAAGTAATTTAATGGTGATTCTTTGTTCGGATAAAGATGCTACG
>JAUVCP010000290.1 GCA_030590765.1 Flavobacteriaceae bacterium
AAGTTATAGCAAACTAGAATAAATATCTATCAAAAAATTACAATTATCATATAGTTGTGAATGTTCTACTATCTTTTAGATTCCTTGTTTGATTAAGGATTTTTAATTGTTCCCTAGGGTATTAATGTGACCAATTTCTAATTTGAATCAACCAAACATTTTTCGTTTTCCCATTTTCCTTTTAATTCATCTTTAGGAATGATTGTTCCTGCACAAGTCAAAAAATTACCCTGACAATCCTTTTTAAGAATTTTCATTGAACCTGATTTAACCTCATCTATTACTGACAAAATTATCTCAAATTTACTTTGATCAGGATACTTTTTTACAATTTTAACTCCCACATTATTATTGTACAAATCCATTTCAGAAGAAGGTTTATCTGGCAAAAAACCATCTTCTTTTTTTGTTTTTTTAAATGATCTGAAATTTCCTTTTTCGTGGGCTTTACCCAAATCCAGAGATGCTTTTTCTCCCAAAGTCTGAGATAATCTCGCCATCCAGTAACTATGCTTAAATGCATCTAACTGTCCACCATTAATATCATTATCCAATAAATCTACCTTAGAAATTGAATCTGTTGTTTCTAAAACTTCTTTGGTAACAACAAATGCCCGTTTTGCTTTAAAAGGATGAAAAAATACCCAATATTTTTCAGGAGTTGAAAGTTTAAAGAATTGCTTAGTTTTAGATTGAGAGTGAGATTCTAAACTGAAGATCAGGAATAATAAAAACAAAAAAAACTTAATTCTCATAAAAATCCATTAAAATTGGAATCAAAATTACAAATCAAAACTGAAATCTCAATCGAAATTATTTAATGATTACCTTTTTTGAAAAAGTTCCTTTTTCTGAACGTATCTGAACAAAATACATTCCTGAATGCAATTGCTCCACATCCATTTTTTGAGTTAGCGAATTACTTAAGATTTCTTTTTTAACCAGTAATCCTCGTACATCAAAAAATTTGATTTCTTTTAAAGGAAGTAAACTTGTATTACTTATAAATATTTCCTTATCTGCATAACTTGGGAATAATAAAATATTAGCAGCTAATAAATTATCCTCAACACTTAAACTACTGCAATCAAAATTATGCATTGGTGACTGACCACAATCATTAAAAACAATACTTCTGCTTTGTACATCATTTGCAGCAGCCAGATTATTTGCGTTTGTAACCCTATTACTGGATCCATTTGCTATGGAACGATACATAAAATCATCCGAATCCATTACATGTCCTAACTGATGACCATGACCTAATTCATGCACCGCAACTGATTCAAAATCATATTCATTCAAACTCGGTAAAGCCGGACCATATTCCCAGTTTGTACCATTATTACTTGTTGCATCAAAATTATCAAATACAATATCTAATTCTGCAACATACCAGGCAATATTATCACCAGCATTATATATACAACCTCCATAATAACTAGTACATCTTCCTGCTGTACCGTTAGGCAATTCATCATCATTATCAAATCTAATAATATTAATTCCATCACTTGCTGCTTCATCAACCTCAGTTGTCCCATCAATTTCCCAATAAATATCCGTAGAACACCTCCAGGTATTCATAGCCCTGACAAAGGATGCATTTGCTGCTGCATTTGCTTCAAAATCAGTATGCATTTTCCAGATATATCCACCACTGCCATCTACATTTACATGTTGTACCTGATAAGCAACTTCAATACCATTATTTTCATAAGGTACATTAATTTCTGCATAGGTTATCGTAAGATTGTTTGATGAGTTGAAAGAAGCACCTCCGGTGGCAACCACCTGAACTTTTCCTGTACCTGCTACATCAGGTACTTCTATAGTTATTTTTGTATCTGCCCATGTTAGAATTTGTGATTCCAAAACTTCTGTCCCAAAAAAATCTCCAGTATCGGCATTTCTGAATTTAACATCCCCCTTGGCATCACCAAATCCTGAACCATTTATGGTTAAAACAGATTTTGTTCCTGCAGAAATGGATGTTGGAGTCATTGAAGTAATCGCTAAAGCAGCTTTACTTACAACATTTTCTTTTTTTTTAACAGAAAATTCTTTTATCTCTTTATAATCTGAATTTGTTATTTTAGATATCTCACCATATAAAGTTTTTGAAATATCATCATACTTTTGAAAAATACCTGCTGCTGTACCTTCATTTAAATTGTAAGCATAGTAAGATTGTGCTCCTGCAGAAGGCATATAACTTATTGTTCCTTTTCGGGATTCATTATGCTTGACATTTCCATTTTTTAAGAAAAACAATCCAATATTGTCTTTTTGAAACTGTAAACTGGGAGAAACTTTCTCTGCCTGCATATCAACCGTACCTCCTAAAGTAAGAACTTCAATTGTTGTATTTATCAATTTACCTTTAAAAACCTTATATACTTCAATAGTATTGGAAGTGTAAATATGTTTCATATCTACATCCCAAAATGAATGCTTTTTAATTACTTTCCCTTCCACCAACAAGCTACTAATTTCTATTTTTTTAGATAGAAGAACTTCATGAAGTAAGCTTTGTGCATGAGTTGCTATAAGGCTAAAAAAGGTAAAAATAAACACTAAAACCAAGCGTTTAAAAATATTATCTTTCATGTTTAAGGGGAATAAAATATTTAAATCATACATTTCTTGATAAACTAATGTACAAAATAATTACTATTTAATTTTAAATTCTTTTGAAATACCATCCATTATAACTTTATACTTCCCTTTTGGTAAATAATACTTCTCGTTCTTTTTCTTTTCAATATCTGTATCTTTACTCTTTTTACGATATGCCTTTAATCCTTTCTCTGAAAAGGTGAGATCATAATTCTCAAAATTAAATCCTTTTTCAGCTTCTGAATTCCAGCTATTGATAAGAATATCATCTTCCGTTTTTATCTGAACCTTTTTGTTACTTGCTTTTGAAGTATAATAGGCTATTTCAAATTCAGGCACATTTGGTTCCAGCCACTTACTCCATGAATTGCCCCATCCTTTTGAAAACCGAACATCTTCTAATTCAAAAATCACTAGATCCTTATCTTTTACTTCTTGATATTTTTCAAGATAAGCAATATTGGTTTTATATATAGATCTGCCATGTGTGCCAATGACCAGATCCTTTGTCTTTTTCTGAATAACCAGATCGTGAACAGCAACTTTTGGTACACCTTTTTCTAAATTATCCCAATGTACACCCTGATCAAAAGTCACATAAACTCCCTGATCATTTCCTAAATATAAAATATTTTCATCGGCAGGATCTTCTTTAATAACATTGACAGGTGATTTTGACAAATTATTTGCTATATCTTTCCATGTTTTACCATAATCATCAGAAACAAAAACATAAGAACCAAAATCGTCATTTCGATAACCATTCAAGGTTATATAAACTCTTTCTTTTTTATGCTGTGAAGCAATAACCCTGCTTACCCAAAGGTTTTTTGGCAACCCAGAAGAAATATCAATCCAGCTACCTCCACCATTTTTCGTTATATGCACCAATCCATCATCACTTCCTACATAAAGCAATCCAAATTGAAACTGACTTTCAGATATGGAAGTTAATGTCCCAAACGGAACATTTCCTTCTTTAGATCCTTTTGTAAGATCATTTGATATAACTTTAAAATCTGCACCTCTTTTCATAGAGCGATGTAACTTATTGCTACCCAAATACAAAATATCTTGATTGTGTTTAGATAATAAAATAGGTGTTTGCCAGTTAAATCGAAAAGCTTCTTCACCCAGATCATGCTTTGGTTGTATATATTTTGATTGATTGGTTATGGTGTTGATCCTATAATAATTTCCAAATTGATAACCTGAATAAACAATACTGTCATTTCTGTTGTCAATTTCAACCTGCATACCATCACCTCCCATAATGCTTTTAAAAGGGT
>JAUVCP010000362.1 GCA_030590765.1 Flavobacteriaceae bacterium
AAATTTACCCTTTTTTGTAAATTGTGAATCTTTGATTGCCTCAGACGGAAGTATCATGTTCTCTTCTAAACAATTGCATGACAAAAAATTAAAAGATCTACCTATAAATTTTATTGTTTTTGCCAAAACAAGTCAAATAACAAAAGATACTCGCGATGGAATATCTGGTGTTAGAAGTAGGGCAGAAAAAAATTCTCCAACCATCATTAGTTCAGTAAAAGATTATATCCCCAATAAGCCTGAAACAGATTTTATGAATTATGGTAATACTAATTCTAAAACCTTATATTTGTTATTATTAGAAGATTTATAAATTCATGAATAATTTTACCAATCGAGTAGTTTTCGGATTATTGTATGTAGTTTTAATCGTTTCTTCATCACTTTTAGGTCCGGTGTTTTTTTACGTTTTATTTTTTATTTTTTTACTTTTTTGTCTTTATGAATTTTTAAAGATCATTCAATTAAAAAGTATATATCCTTATATTTTAGCAGTTGCAGCTTATTCTTTATCTATTATTTCAAATAACAATTTGATAGTTTTTGAAGATGATCTATTTGAAAAATTATCAGTTTCAATGCTAACCTTAGTTGTATATTTTACATTTATAACCGCACTGGTTTCATCAAGAAAAGTTGCAATTCAATATTTGGGAAGGATATTTTTAGCGTTGATATATATAATTGTTCCATTCTCATTGTTGATCAAATTGCCATATCTAAATTATGAGCATTCTTTTGAGACCAGCATTATTATTGGAGTGTTTATTTTAATTTGGGCAAATGATATTTTTGCTTTTCTTATTGGTAAAAATTTTGGAAAACACAAATTAATTGAAAGGGTTTCACCTAATAAGACTATTGAAGGGTTTTTAGGAGGGTTTATTTTTACTTTTATTTTTGCTTCAGTTGTAGCAAAGTATTTTGTAAGTATTCAGCCGTTGCAATGGTTTACTATAGCTATAATTGTTAGTGTCTTTGGCGTTCTAGGCGATTTGGTCGAATCCATGTTTAAGCGTCAGGCCAAATTAAAAGACAGTAGTAATTTTATTCCTGGTCATGGTGGTTTTTTAGATAGGTTAGATAGTGTTATATTTGCAATACCATTTATTTATATTTATTTATTCTTAACGACATAATGTTTCATAAAGAAGGTTTTAAAATCATATTTGTTGCCGGTTTAATTTTAGTGGTAACAATTTTTCTGGCAGATCATTATATCCAGAATATATGGATTCAAAAAGGAGTAATGATCACTGTGCTGATTTTGTTTATTCTTATACTTCAGTTTTTTAGAAATCCGAAACGGAATACCCAAATTAATGATAACTATATTATCGCTCCTGCGGATGGTAAAGTTGTAGTGATTGAAGAGGTAGTAGAAAGTGAGTATTTTAAAGATAAAAGAAGACTGATCTCTATTTTTATGTCTCCACTTAACGTTCATGTAACCAGATACCCTATAGGCGGAAAGATAAAATTCAATAAGTATCATCCTGGTAAGTATTTAGTTGCCTGGCATCCAAAAGCTTCTTTAGAGAATGAAAGAACAACCATAGTTGTTGACAATACTTCAATAGGAGAGATCTTATACCGTCAAATAGCTGGAGCAGTAGCAAGGCGTATTGTGAATTACGCTAGAGTAGGGCAAACAGTTGTGCAAGGAACTGATGCTGGTTTTATAAAATTTGGTTCAAGAATTGATATTTTTGTACCATTAGATATGAAAATTGAAGTTTCTTTAGATCAAATAACCAAGGGAGGAGAAACTATAATTGCAAAAGTTTAATGACCGATTTAAATAAAAAATTTGAGGAAGCATTCGAAAATGCTTCGGCAATGACCAAAAAATTGCCGCCAGATGTTATGCTTAAATTTTATGCCTATTATAAACATGCAACAAATAAAAGCGGGATTTATCTTCCTTCAGGAAATGATGAAATAAAAAATGCATTTAAATTAAATGCATATTTTCAACTTTCTGATATTACACCTGATGAAGCAAAACAAAAGTACATTGATCTTGTAGAAGAGTTTACAAAGAAAAAATAAATTAAAGAATTTAAGAAGTATAAAAAAATAGTTATAGTTGCCATATTAGCAATGTTTGTGTTGAATTTGACATCTTGTAAAAAGGAAAAAGAAGTTACCACTAAAAAGAATGAAAATGCTAAAAAATATATAATCGATTCTAAGACTGCAGTTGTGCATTGGACGGGATATAAAACTACTGATAAAGTTCCTGTAAAAGGAACCTTCAAGCAAGTTGATATTACAAATGTAACTCCGGCAGATAATCCAGTTGAAGTAATTAATAATGTGAAATTTAGTATTCCGGTGAATAGTATATTTAGCAATGATTCTATAAGAGATTTTAAACTTACCAATTTTTTATTCGGAAAAATGAAGAGTACTTCTCATATCAATGGAGAGGTTAGTCTTAAGGATGACGGCAAAGGAGAAGCCTCTATTACTATGAATGGATTTACTAAGAATGTGCCGGTAAGTTATGAAATGCATGGTAATGACATTAAAATAAATGCAAAAATTGATTTGAATAACTGGCAGGCCCAAGTGGCAGTTGCAGCTTTAAATGAAGTATGTAGTGAAAAACATAAAGCAGCTGATGGTAAAAGTGTTACCTGGAGTGAAGTGGATATAATGGTTGAATTGAAGACGGTTGTGAAATAAGATTTCTCTGTTATCATAAATAATAAAAAACGCCCAATTTTTGGGCGTTTTTTTTAGTTGATGCTTTTGATAATAGCATCACCAATTACAATTCCTTTATCAATTTCTGGACTCCCTTTGTATTTTATTCTTGCTTCACCATAGGAAGTTATTTTGATATTTTTTGAGGCATGAACTCTTATATCACTTTCTCCATAAGCTGTTATTTTTACAGTTTCCGTGTCAACATCTATGGTATTGATCTCACTTTCTCCATAAGTTACAATCTTTTGTTTTCCAATCTTTCCATTTTTGATCTCAAAATAG
>JAUVCP010000204.1 GCA_030590765.1 Flavobacteriaceae bacterium
TTAAAGTAATGGAAATAAAAATCCATACCGATACCTACCTCGTACATAAAATTACTCGATGTCATTCTAAATTCAGCATCATAGTTATCTTTACTGTTTTTCTCATTGCTGGAGAAATTATAATCATAAGAAGCTCCACCAATAATATATGGTCTTATATTTTTATAACGGTTGGTACTAAATTTCAATAATAATGGTAAATGTAAATAAGTACTAGAAATATCTCTTTTATAATTTTGAGTGACATTTGTGTCAACATTTGGATTGATAAAAGTTAATACTTTAGTATTACTCATCAATCCCGGTTCAAAACGTAAACTTATATTTTTATGTAATCGGTAATCAATTACAAACCCTAAATTAAAACCTAAAGAAGCATCTACGGAAACAAATAAATCGTCAACTTTTTCTGGCGGAATTGGATTAATCCATTCTTCTTGGGCTAAATAGCTAATCTTATAACTATTGTTATTCATTCCCAGATAAAAACCAAAACGTAAAGTTTTTTTATCAAAATTAGGCAAGTTTTCAATACGATCTCTTTGTCCACGAATAACCTGTGCATTTATATTTGAAATGCCAAGAATTAAAACAATAAGAGATATTAAAAATACTTTTTTCATATTTATTTAAAAGCTTGATAAATGGTTGAAATACCAAATGTTTGTGGATAAACAGTTGAAGTATTAAACCCTGTTTTTAATAAAATATTGTTGAACTCATTCCCATAAGGAAATGCAGCCGCAGATTCGGGCAGATACTGATATGCTTTTTTATCTTTTGAAAACACTTTTCCAACGGTTGGTATAATATATTTGGAATAAAAAGTAAAACCTTGTTTAACGGGAAATTTATTAGGTTGAGAAGTCTCTAAAACTACAAATGTTCCCTTAGGTTTTAATACCCTGTATATTTCACTCAATCCTTTTTCCAAATCTTCAAAATTTCTCACTCCAAAACCAACGGTAATAGCATCAAAAATATTATCGGCATAAGATAAATTTTCAGAGTCGCCAATTACCATCTCAATTTTATCATCAAGGTTTAATTGCTTTACCTTTTTTTTTCCTACTTCAAGCATTCCCTTTGAAATATCCAAACCAATTACCTTATCAGGATTGCCTTTTGCAAGCATAATCGCTAAGTCACCTGTTCCGGTAGCAATATCTAAGATCATTTTTGCTTTTTGATCAGCCACCATTTTTACCACTTTTTTACGCCAGCTCACATCAATTCCAAAGGTCAATAAACGATTTAAAAAATCATAATTTGATGAAACTTTATCAAACATTTGGGTAACTTGTTCTTTTTTACCCAGATCTGATTCTTTATATGGAATAACTTTTTCTGCCACTTCAAAAATTTGCGTAAAGATAAGGATTCAATTCTCATTTTCAACTTTTACATAAAAAATCCAATTTAATTTGTAAAACACTTGACAAAGGGGGTCTTGAGATTGTATATTTGCACGCATTAAAAAAATGAGACGCATTAATCGACTGTTCTTTTTATAAGAGATAAATTATAGTTTTGTTCCATGTGACTCTCGAAAGATATCTGAATAAAAATTAAAAAAATAAATTTTAGCACATGAAATTATCACGTTTTAAATATGATTTACCTGAGGAATTACTTGCAGAATATCCGGCAGAGCACCGTGACGAAGCAAGAATGATGGTTGTAAACCGTAAGGAAGGAACCATCGAACACAAGCATTTTAAAGATCTTGATCAATATTTTGACGAAGGTGATATTATGGTTTTTAATAATACCAAAGTATTTCCGGCAAGATTATTTGGAAATAAAGAAAAGACAGGAGCAAGAATTGAAGTTTTTTTGTTACGTGAATTAAATCCTGAAAGCAGGTTATGGGATGTTTTGGTCGATCCGGCAAGGAAGATTAGAATTGGAAATAAATTATTTTTTGGAGAAGATAGCGGATTGATTGCTGAGGTAATTGACAATACTACTTCAAGAGGAAGAACCTTACGATTTTTATATGATGGTTCTTATGAAGAGTTTAGAAAAAAACTTAATGAAATTGGAGAAACTCCATTGCCAAAATACATCAAACGTGATGTAGAAGAAACGGATGAGTATTCAGATGAAGAAAGATATCAAACTATTTATGCAAAGCATGAAGGAGCAGTTGCTGCACCAACGGCAGGTTTACATTTTTCAAAACATTTATTGAAAAGATTGGAGATAAAAGGTATTGATCTTAAAGAAGTTACACTTCATGTTGGATTGGGAACATTCAATCCGGTTGAGGTGGAAGATCTTTCCAAACATAGAATGGATTCTGAGGAAATATTCGTTCCTCAAAACACAGTAGATGCTGTTAATAAGGCTCTTGATACTAAAAGAAGAGTTTGTGCTGTAGGTACTACGGTAATGCGTTCTATGGAAAGTTCGGTTTCATCCAACCACAGGTTAAAACCTTATGAAGGATGGACAAACAAGTTCATTTTTCCTCCATATGAATTTAGTATTGCAAATTGTATGATCACAAATTTTCATACTCCAAAATCAACTTTAATGATGATGACTTCCGCTTTTGCAGGTCATGATTTGTTGAAAGAAGCTTATGAGATTGCGATTAAAGAAAAGTATAAGTTTTATTCTTATGGTGATGCTATGCTGATTATTTAAAAAATATCAATTAAATTTGAAGCACTCGTTATTATTCGAGTGCTTTTTTTATTAGTGAAACTTTATTTTGAAAAATTGCATAGCAATGAATTCAAAATAAATAGTTGAACTAATCCCGCTGTCTGTGCTGAATTTGTTTCAGCATTTAGCAGGATCCTAGGTTTAATACTTCGAAGGTCACTTCGGAATTTTAAAATTATTTTTCATTAAATGTCTCGAAGGCTCATCCAGGGGATATATTTATTTATAAATGAATCAAAAACAAGACATACGGGCATTAAACAAAGAGCAACTTCGTGATTTCTTTGTATCCCAAAATGATAAAGCTTTCCGTGGGAATCAGGTATATGAATGGTTGTGGATAAAAGGTGCTCATGATTTTGAGGATATGACCAATCTTTCAAAAGAAACCCGTAAAATGTTAGATACTCATTTTGTGATCAATCATATTGAGGTAGATGATATGCAATTGTCATTAGATGGAACGATTAAAAATGCCATCAAACTTCATGATGAGTTAATTGTTGAATCGGTTTTGATACCCAGTAAAAGCAGAACTACCGCCTGTGTTTCAAGTCAGGTAGGTTGTAGTTTGAATTGTACTTTTTGCGCTACTGCCAGACTAAAAAAAATGAGAAATCTGAATGCAGATGAAATTTATGACCAGGTGGTTGCCATTGATAAACAAAGTAGATTATATCAAAATCATAAATTGAGCAATATTGTATTTATGGGAATGGGAGAACCTTTGCTCAATTATAGCAATGTATTGAAAGCCATTGAAAAGATTACTTCTGATGAGGGATTGGCGATGTCACCTAGAAGAATTACACTTTCTACAGTGGGTTTACCAAAAATGATCAAAAAATTGGCGGATGATGGGGTAAAATTCAATTTAGCAGTTTCATTGCATTCTGCCATTGATGAGGTAAGAAGTAAAATGATGCCTATCAATGAAA
The DNA here is from genome assembly GCA_030590765.1 of Flavobacteriaceae bacterium. Lineage (GTDB taxonomy): Bacteria > Bacteroidota > Bacteroidia > Flavobacteriales > Flavobacteriaceae > Lutimonas. The sequence continues at coordinate 3,612 of JAUVCP010000204.1, forward strand.
AATCAAATTTAGCTGAACTTTTAGATTCTTTACAATACTGGTATGCAAAAACACAAAAGCGTGTAACTTTTGAATATGTGGTTTGGAAAGGGATCAATGATAAGAAAAAGGATATTGAAGCATTGGTTAATTATTGTAAAAAAATACCCTCAAAAGTGAATTTGATAGAGTATAATGCAATTGATGGCGATGGTTTTCAACAGGCAGATACAAAGGCAATTGAGTATTATGTACGAGAGCTGGAACGAAATAACATCATTGTAAATGTTCGCAGGAGCAGGGGCAAAGATATTGATGCCGCCTGTGGACAATTAGCAAATAAAAAAGTTTAGTTCACATAAGAATAGAGATTTCTATTCGGTTATTATACTTCAATTTCAACTCCAATAGGGCAATGATCACTATGTTTAGCTTCTGGTAAAATAAAGGCTCTTTTTAACATATTTTGCATCGGGTCACTGGCCATACAATAATCTATTCTCCAGCCTTTGTTGTTATTTCTGGAATTTGCCCGGTAACTCCACCAGCTATAGTTATGAGGTTCTTTGTTAAAATATCGAAAAGTATCGATAAAACCACTATCGATAAAATTACCAATCCATTCTCTTTCAATAGGTAAAAATCCTGAAACATTTTTCATTTTTGGATTATGAATATCAATTGCTTCATGACAAATATTATAATCTCCACAGATCAATATATTTGGAATTTCTTTCTTTAAATTATTTATATAGTCCTGAAATTCAGCCATATAATTCAACTTAAAATCTAATCTGGCATCATTGGTTCCTGAGGGTAAATATAGGCTCATAACCGAGAAATCATCAAAATCTAAACGGAGATTTCTACCTTCAAAATCCATGGTTTCAATACCAGTACCATATTCCACATGATTGGGTTTTATTTTGGAAAGTATAGCAACACTGCTGTATCCTTTTTTTTGAGCAGAAAACCAATAATGATACGGATAGCCATAATCTTCAAAGTACTGTAATTCCAACTGTTCTTTTTGTGCTTTCGTTTCCTGAATACAGATCACATCCGGATTTGCTGCCTGAAGCCAGTCTAAAAAACCTTTTTTAAGTGCTGCTCTAATTCCGTTTACGTTATAGGATATTATTTTCATATTTTACTTTTAATAAATATTATTCCATTATTAGAATTATTTGTTTTTTGCGTTACTCTGATCAAATCCTTTGAGGGTCTCTGGCAATAGCTATTTCACAGAGGAATTTATATTGTGATTAATATTCGTGTACATAATAATACACTGTTTTGTAAATAAAACTAAAATCTGCCAACGGCTTCTGCTTACTGATAGCTATATAATTTTCTCAACTTTCTTCTCATCACTTTTCCCGATGCAGTTCTTGGTAATATATCTATTTTCACAAGGTCTTTTACTTTAAATAATGGATTTATTTTTTGTCGAATAATCTGTTTTGCTTTCTGTAACCTTTTTTCAGATTCAAAGCTATCATCACTTTCCACATAATAAACAACTAAATTATTTGGTCCTCCGTTTAACGGAGAAACAGCTATTGCTGCCGATTCTTTAACAAATTCCAATTGGTTGATCACTTCTTCAATTTGAATA
>JAUVCP010000064.1 GCA_030590765.1 Flavobacteriaceae bacterium
CTGTTCAAAGTCACTGGTTTGCTGTTGGAACCTCAGTTTCATGGGGTAGATCAGGTGTTGGAGTTGTTGCAACACAATCTTTTATTAATCCGGCTTACGGTCCGGAAGGGTTTCAATTGATGGAAGAAGGAAAAAGTGCTACAGAATCTCTAAAAATATTAGTAGCAAAAGATGAAGCTAGAGATGTAAGGCAAGTTGCAATGCTGGATGTTCATGGCGATGTTTCCGCTTTTACAGGTGAGAAATGTATTGTTTATGCGAATCAGATCATTGGTGATAATTTTTCTGTTCAGGCCAATATGATGCTAACAGATAAAGTTGTTCCGGCAATGGCAAAAGCATTCCGAGAAAGCGAAAATTTACCCATTGCAGAAAGAATGATCAAAGTACTTAAAGCAGCTCAAAAAGAAGGTGGAGATATTCGTGGAAAACAATCGGCAGCATTGCTTGTAGTTGGGCCAAATAAAGTAAAAGAACCATGGAAAGATAAAATCATTGATTTAAGAATTGATGATCATAAAGATCCGATTACTGAGTTGGAAAGATTACTAAATGTGCATCATGCCTATAAATTTATGAATAAAGGAGATCTGGCAGTGGAGCATAATGATATGAAAACAGCATTAAAAGAATATGGTGCTGCACAAAAATTATTTCCTGAGAATCTGGAAATGAAATACTGGACAGCCATTGCACTGGCAAATAATAAAGATTTTATAAAAGCACTTCCTATTTTTAAAGAAGTCTTTGAAAAAGATAAGAACTGGAAATTATTGACTGAAAGATTAACTAAATCGGGTCTTTTAACGGTTTCGAATGAGGAATTGAAAAATATTTTATCACAGTAAGTTTAAGAAATTATGAATTTATGAAAACCGCAACGGTAAGAGAACTAAAGATTGAATTACAATACAGGTCACAGATAGAACTTGTTGAACTTTGCTTACGTTTATCAAAATTTAAAAAGGAAAACAAAGAACTTCTTACTTATTTATTATTTGAACAAACCGATGAAGATGCATTTATTCTTGGTGTGAAACAAGAGGTAGAGGCAGATTTTAAATTGATTAATAGGAATAGTTATTTTTATATTAAAAAGAGTGTTAGAAAGATTTTACGGAATACCAAAAAGTATATCCGATATTCCAAAAAGAAAGAAACGGAAGTTGAATTGCTTCTGTATTTTTGCTGGGAATTAAAAGAGTTACAACCAAATTATAAAAGCAATGTTAGTCTGGTAAATATTTTTGACCGGCAAATTTTAAGTATAAAAAAAGCTATTGCAACTTTGCATGAAGATCTGCAATATGATTACGGATTAGAGTTGGAAGAGTTGAGCTAAGTAAAAGACAAAAATTTAAAAAAATGAGCATATTAAACAAATTATTAGGAAATGCAAGTATTGTTTCGCCGGAAGAATTAACCAAGAAATATGAAAAACTACTTATTGAAAATGAACAGGTAGAATTGGGTTTTAAATTATTTAGAGATGTATTTATGTTTACAAATAAACGACTGATAATTGTTGATGTTCAGGGTTTAACTGGAAGTAAAGTAGAATACAGATCGATGCCTTATAAAAATATATCAAGATTCTCATTGGAAACTGCCGGAACTTTTGATTTGGATGCCGAGTTGAAAATATGGATTTCTGGTGAAAACTCGCCAACTGTAAGTAAAAAGTTCAATAAGAGTATTGATGTTTATGAAGTTCAAAAGTTTTTGGCAGAAAAGGTGATGTAAGATATATGGAATTTTAATCCTTTGAAAAAACATGAAAACAGTAACATTTAAAAGACCCGTAGAGAGTTTTAGTCAAAATTTAACCTATAAAGTTTTTATTGGAGATAAAAAGCTTACTGAATTGAAAAACGGAGAAGAAAAGCTTATAGAAATACCTAGTGAAAATGAAAATATGTTTCTTAAGGCTAAAATGTATGGGTGGTTTGGAAGTAAAAAAGTTGTATTAAGTCAATTGTCCCAAAATGAAAGTTTAACTATTAGTGGAAATAAATTTTTAAATAGAATAGCACCTTTTGTGGGCCCCATAATAATTGTTTCAGGAATGATGTGGATTTTGAGCAATAACGATTTTATAAAACATTTTGGATTGGGTTTGTTTATTACTTGGCTTCTTATTGCAATTTGGATTTTGACTTTCGGTGGAAATAATTGGTTGAATATTAAAAAGGAATAATACACTTTAGTCATTTTTATAATAGTGTGGCCTTTGTGCAACTCAGTGAAAAACCTCTGTGACTCTTTGTGAATAGACCTCCCCATCCATTCAGACGGGTATTACACAGAGTTGCACATAGAAAAACAAAGTTTCTCAGAGAAATTTAGGGCTCCAACTAATATTGGATTACATAAAAATAGTAATTCTACATCATTCTAAACATAACCTGCAATTTAATGTTCGGAGTGTTTTTTAGTTTAATCACAAATAACCCTGCAACTCCTTAATCTCATCTCTTAATTTTGCTGCAATTAAAAAATCCAAAGCTTTTGCTGCTTTCTCCATGTTCTTTCTTTTTTCTCGGATACGTTTTTCAATTTCGGGTTTAGCAAGGTATTGCAAATCTACATCAGCTGCCTGTGCATTTGCTTCATCATATTGATAGGTAGCAATTTCTTTTTTTGTCAAAGCATTATCAATATTTTTTTTGATCTGTGTAGGAGTGATATTGTTTTGGGTATTGTATTCAATTTGTTTTTCTCTTCTTCTATTCGTTTCATCAATAGTAAGTTGCATACTCTTTGTGACCTTGTCTGCATACATGATGGCTTTACCATTTATATTTCTTGCAGCTCTACCAATGGTTTGTGTTAATGATCTGTGGCTGCGTAAAAAACCTTCTTTATCCGCATCTAAAATAGCGACCAATGAAACTTCTGGTAAGTCCAGTCCCTCTCGTAATAGATTAACCCCGATTAAAACATCAAATATACCTTTACGGAGGTCATGCATAATTTCAACACGTTCCAAAGTATCTACATCAGAATGAATATAACGACAACGAATTTGGATTCTACTCAGATATTTAGTTAGTTCTTCTGCCATTCGTTTGGTTAAAGTAGTAACCAAAATACGCTCATCCTTTTCAATGCGCACATGAATTTCTTCGATTAGATCATCAATTTGATTTAAACTTGGACGCACTTCAATTTCCGGATCCGGCAAGCCAGTTGGACGAATGACCTGTTCCACGAAAACACCTTCTGTTTGTTGTAGTTCATAATCAGCAGGAGTAGCACTGATATAAATCACCTGATTTTGTATTTCTTCAAATTCTTCAAATTTCAAAGGTCGGTTATCCATAGCTGCAGGCAGTCGAAATCCGTATTCCACCAGATTCTCTTTACGTGATCTGTCGCCGCCATACATGGCATGGGTTTGCGGTATGGTTACGTGACTTTCGTCCACCAACATCAAATAATCGTTAGGAAAATAATCCAGTAAACAGAAAGGTCTTGTACCTGGGGCTCTTCCGTCAAGGTAACGGGAATAATTTTCAATTCCACTGCAATATCCAAGTTCACGGATCATTTCCAGATCGAATTCCGTTCTTTCTTTTAGTCTTTTTGCTTCTAAACCTTTGCCTATTTCTTTAAAATAATCTACCTGTTTTACCATGTCATCCTGAATTTGATGGATGGCATTTTGTAAAACATCTGGAGAGGTAACAAATAAATTTGCCGGATAGATATTTAAAACTTCAAAAGTATCAATGATCTGATTATTGGTCAGATCAAAACTTTCAATTTCTTCGATTTCATCTCCAAAAAAGTGAACTCTAAATCCGTAATCTCCATAAGAAGGATAAATGGTTATGGTATCTCCTTTTACACGAAATGAACCACTTTTAGCCTCAGCATCTGTACTGGAATACAAACTTGTAACCAGATTGTGTAAAAATTTAGTACGGGCAATTACCTGATCTACTTTTATGGTAATTACATTTTTTTTGAACTCCACAGGATTCCCGATGCCATACAAGCAGGAAACAGAGGCAACCACCAAAACATCTCTTCTTCCCGAAAGGAGTGCAGAAGTGGTACTTAGCCGCATACGTTCAATTTCATCATTGATGGAAAGGTCTTTTTCAATATATAATCCGGTAGTTGGAATATATGCTTCCGGTTGGTAATAATCATAATAGGAAACAAAATACTCTACCGCATTGTCAGGAAAAAATTGCTTAAATTCAGAATATAATTGCGCAGCTAAAGTTTTGTTATGAGCTAAAACCAAGGTTGGTTTTTGCACCTTTTCAATAACATTGGCTACCGTAAAAGTTTTACCAGAACCTGTAACTCCAAGTAATACCTGATACTTTTCATGATCTTCAATTCCTTGTGTCAATTGATCGATCGCCTGAGGTTGATCTCCGGTTGGTTTAAATTCTGATTCAAGTGAAAAATCCATTTTACAAAAATAGTGTAATTTGCATGGAAATATATAATTTAATTTTTATGAAGTTTTTAGTTTTTGTAATTCTATTTTTTAGCTCAAATTTCTGTTCTTTTGCTCAGAATAGTTTTCCAGAAAGTTGGGCTGGAAATTATAAAGGAGAGCTGTTAATCTATGGAGTGGATTCTGTAAAAATGAAGGTAAATATGGAATTAAATATCTCATCAACAAAAAAGGATTCTATTTTTAACTGGACAATTATTTATGATCATAAAGGGAAAAAGGATGTACGTGCCTATGAATTAATCGTTGTGAACAGAGATAAGGGTTTGTACAGAATAGATGAAAATAATTCCATTATTATTGAAGCTTATTTGCGTAACAATAGAGTATTGACGAGCTTTTTTAAGGTTTCAGAAAGTTTTATCATTGCTACCTATACCAACGAAAATGAAAATTTGATCTTTGAGATTATATCTGCTAAATCTGATCCTGAAAGTATTTCAGGAAATACCAAGCAAGGTGAAGAAGAAATTCAAGAAGTAACTACATTTCCAGTTAATGGAAGGCAAAGGGCAATTCTAGAAAAGAATTTTTAAAAATTAATGATTCTTTAATTTTTTCTCATAAAAACTCAATTAATGTTAATAGAAACACATTGTTAATAGGAATAAACTCTTATTTTAGCAATTAAAAATTTGAATTATGAATTACAAAGAAAGAGCAAAAGCATATTGGAAAGAAAATCTTCGATATCTGCTAATATTATTATTAATATGGTTCTTAGTGTCTTATGTTTTTGGAATATTGTTGGTTGAGCAACTAAATACGATCAAAATAGGTGGATTTAAATTGGGATTTTGGTTTGCTCAGCAAGGCTCAATGTATGTATTTGTTATCTTAATATTCGTGTATATTGGATTAATGAGCAGATTGGATAAGAAATATGGATTTAATGAGTAACCTATTTTAAGATAAATCAGTAGTATGGGAATATTAACATGGACATGGATACTTGTTGGAATATCATTTGCATTATATATTGGTATAGCGATTTGGGCCAGAGCAGGATCATCAAAAGAATTTTATGTAGCAGGTGGTGGAGTACCTCCAATTTTAAACGGTATGGCTACAGCAGCAGACTGGATGTCGGCAGCATCATTTATATCTTTGGCAGGAATTGTGTCTTTTACAGGATATGATGGATCTGTTTATTTAATGGGATGGACAGGTGGTTATGTGCTTTTGGCATTATTACTGGCACCATACTTAAGGAAATTTGGGAAATTCACAGTACCTGATTTTATTGGAGATAGATACTATTCTAATACAGCAAGGATCGTCGCGGTAATAGCTGCTTTAGTTGTTTCATTTACCTACGTAGCCGGTCAGATGAGAGGAGTAGGAATTGTTTTTTCAAGATATCTGGAGGTTGATATAAATACAGGTGTATACATTGGTATGGCTATCGTTTTATTTTATGCAGTTTTAGGAGGCATGAAAGGAATTACGTATACACAGGTTGCACAATATTGTGTATTGATCTTTGCCTTTATGGTTCCTGCAATATTTATCTCTATACAAATGACAGGTAATGCCATTCCTCAATTAGGATTTGGTTCTGCTGGAGAAGATGGCGTTTATTTATTGGATAAATTAGATGGATTACAACGTGAATTAGGATTCAACGAATATACTTCAGGTAGTAAATCAACAATTGATGTTTTTGCAATTACTGTTGCGCTTATGGTTGGAACAGCAGGTTTACCACACGTTATTGTTAGGTTTTTTACAGTACCTAAAGTAAAAGATGCCCGTAAATCTGCTGGCTGGGCATTACTTTTTATCGCGATATTATATACAACTATACCTGCGGTAGCTCTTTTTGCAAGAACAAATTTAATTGAAACTGTTAGTGAAAAGAAATATCAAGATCTACCCCAATGGTTTGCTAACTGGGAAAAAACAGGCTTGTTAAAATTTGATGATAAAAATGGAGATGGTGTTGTACAATATGTTGGTGATAAATCTAAAAATGAATTAACTATTGATCGTGATATCATGGTTTTGGCAAATCCGGAAATTGCACAATTACCCAACTGGGTAATTGCATTAGTAGGAGCAGGAGGTCTGGCAGCAGCTTTGTCAACAGCAGCTGGTTTGCTTTTGGTTATTGCCTCTTCAGTTTCTCATGACTTGATCAAAAAAGTATTCAATCCAAATATTACTGAAAAGCAAGAACTTGTTGCAGCAAGATTAAGTGCAGCAGTTGCTGTGGTTATTGCAGGTTATTTTGGTATCAATCCACCGGGATTTGTCGCCGCGGTCGTTGCGCTAGCATTTGGGCTGGCAGCAGCATCCTTCTTCCCTGCAATTATACTTGGTATTTTTGACAAAAGAATGAATAAGGAAGGTGCCATTACTGGAATGATTGTAGGACTTTCATTAATGATTCTTTATATGTTGAAATTCAAATTTGGTATTTTTGATGGAGGGAAAGCAGCAGTGGCCGAATTAAAATCAGATTGGTTTCTTGGAATTTCACCTGAAGGATTTGGAACAATTGCAATGATTGTCAATTTTGTAGTATCCATTATTGTTTCTAAATTTACATCTGCACCACCAAAAGAAGTACAAAATATAGTTGAAGATATTAGAATTCCTTCTGGAGTTGGAGAGGCTTTAGATCATTAATTCATGAGAATTATTATTATAATCTGATTGAGTGTTATCAATAGGATGAACCAATAATAATTTTTAACATTTTTGTAATAATTTGAATTTCGAAGAATGAGAAAGAAAAATAAAAATAAGAAAAAAAATCAGGCGGGAGATTTAAAAAGACATGCTGGAGTATGGTCATTATGGGCATTAGGGGTTGGTGCTGTAATTTCAGGTCATTTTTCAGGATGGAATTTAGGTTTGGCTTCCGGGGGTTGGGGTGGTATGTTTTTGGCAACTATTTTTGTTGCAATTATGTATTTCGGACTTACCCAGAGTGTTGCAGAAATGTCACCGGCAGTTCCACACGAAGGAGGAGCTTATTCTTTTGCCAGAACAGCCATGGGTGCCTGGGGTGGATTTTTTACCGGTCTGGTTGAAAATTTGGAGTTTGTATTAACACCGGCTGTTATCGTTTTTTTTCTTAGTAATTATATGGCAGGTATTTTTGAGACAGATCCAAGTATGTTACCTTACTGGTGGTTTGGATTTTATGCTTTTTTCACCATATTAAATATTGTAGGTGTAGAAATGTCCTTTCGTTTTACTGTTATTCTCACCTTATTGGCTTTACTATGTCTGGTCATATTTTGGGTTTCTGCTGTTGGTCGTATTGATTTTGCCAGATATGCGTTGGATATTATTGTTGGCAGTGATGGAAAAGCAGTACATTTAGCAGGTGGTTATGGTAAATTTTTTCCTATGGGATTTTCAGGTGCATTAAAAGCAATGCCTTTTGCCGTATGGTTATTTCTGGCGATTGAACAATTGCCTTTGGCTGCAGAAGAATCAGTAGACCCAAAAAAAGACATGCCTAAAGGCCTGACCTACGGGATGATCACATTATCTGTTTCTGCATTTTTAATTCTGTTGCTGAATGCTTCTATTCCATTAGGATCATATGCTTTATCTCAATCGGGAGAACCTTTATTGGATGGATATAAATTTTTATTTGGAGATGGTCTTGCTAAAATGTTAGCTTTTGTTGCATCAATTGGTTTGGTGGCATCTTTTCATACAATTATTTTTGCTTTTGGCAGACAAATTTTATCCTTGTCAAGAGCCGGTTATTTTCCTTTGTTTCTGTCTGAAACGCATTCGAAAAGAAAAACACCCTACCTGGCTTTGATCTTAGGATCTACAATTGGATTTAGTGTTTTGATGTTAACAAGATTTTTGGCTGGAGAAGAAAGTGGTGTTTTTATAGGTGGTGCCTTATTGAATATTGCTGTTTTTAGTGCTATGTTATCTTATATATTTCAAAGCATTTCATTTTTATTATTGCGAAAAAATCAGCCTGATTTAGAAAGACCTTATGTAAGTCCGTTTGGGAAGGCAGGGGCTTCAATAACAATTTTTCTTGCATTATTGATTATTTTTTTTCAACTTCAGGATGAATCTTATAGAACTGCAGTATTCATTTCTATGATTTATTTAATTATTGGATTGGTCTATTTTGCTTTAAAAGGAAGACATCGTTTAATACTAACTCCTGCAGAAGAACTTGCATTGAAAAATAAAAAGAATTAAAAAGCCAAAAATTTAAATAATGAATTTGAAAGATAAAAATAAAGAAATAAACAAGATCAAAGAGTATATTTCTGAGCATCAGATAAAAAATGTAAAATTAGCGATTGTCGATATTGACGGAATTTTAAGAGGAAAATATGTAAATATTAAAAAATTCCTTTCTGCATTGGACAGTGGTTTTGGTTTTTGCAACGTTGTTTTTGGATGGGATTCTGATGATGTTTTGTATAAGGAAGATTCCTATACAGGATGGAAAGATGGGTTTACAGATGATTGGGCAAATATTGATGTTTCTAGTTTTAGGATGTTACCTACAGAGGATAATAAATCCATTCTTTTTTTGGCAGATTTTTCTGAAAGTAAAGCAGGAACAGTTTGCCCGAGATCCATTCTTAAAAAAGTTTTGAAACGAGTAGAT
>JAUVCP010000134.1 GCA_030590765.1 Flavobacteriaceae bacterium
GGCAATGCTCTCCTTCCGTAGGTTGCTTCAAATGCATCCAACGCAGCTGATTCAGAAACTGAATCATATATGACATGTTGAACATTTCCAAAACTCTCATTTAAATTGCTCAATAATTTATGTGTAGATGGGCTTGCTGAAGTACTTGTTAAAACTGCAATAGGCAAGCTAGCAGCTTTTAATTCATTTAATTTCGAAAGGATCTGCTGATCTGCTTTCTCCCAGGAAATTGATTCACCCTCCGCTTTTGGTCCTGCCAATCGACGACTATCATACAAAGAAAGTACAGAAGCCTGTACTCTTGCATTTGTAGATCCATTCTCTGAATCTTTATTTGGTTCAATTTTGATAGGACGACCTTCCCTGACTTTTACTAAAATATTAGCAAAATCAAAACCATCAGCCATAGTAGTTGCATAATAATCAGCTACTCCTGGAATAATATCGTCTGGTTTGACAACATAAGGAATAGAGTTTATCACAGGACCTTCACATGCTGCTAAAGAAGCAACTGCCGTTGAAAATCCAACATATTTTAAAAAGTCTCTTCGTGAAGTTTCACTGGTTTCTAAAGTTTCTTTATCACCTAAAAATTTATCTGTAGGAAGATCTTCCACAAATTCATTTTTATTTAGCTTTTCAACAATCGAACTATTTTCGTTTAGTTCTTCAACACTTTTCCAGTATTTCTTGTTAGATGCCATTTATAATTTTTTATTTAATGATTTAAAGATTTATTGTTTAAATCTTCTTGATTTTAATTTTTAATCACTTTTTTTAGTAGTGACACTTACCGCATTCTTTACCACCTAATTGAGCGATAGTTACTTGTTCTACACCGAATTTCTTAGCCAATTCATCATGAATTTTTGCATAATACTCATTGCCTTTCAAATCAACATTTGTCTCTATATGACATTCCAGACACCAGTTCATGGTTAAAGGTGAGTATTGATATACCTCTTCCATTTCCTCAACCGGACCATGACACTCTTGACACTCTAATCCTGCAACAGTAACATGCTGCGAGTGGTTATAATAAACAAAATCAGGTAGATTATGAACTCTTACCCATTTAATAGGCTTTTGTTCATAATTTTCTTTATAAACCAATTTTTCTGGATCCCAACCTATTGCGTCATAAATTTTATGTATTTCAGTATCATAGAATTCTTTTTCTTTTTCTGATTTAACAGGACCAGTATATTCTGAAATACTTTTATGACAATTCATACAAACATTTACTGAAGGAATACCTGAAGTTTTACTGTTTTTTGCAGAAGAGTGACAATACTCACAATCAATTTTATTATCACCAGCATGAATCTTATGATCAAATGCAATTGGCTGAATTGGTTGATAATCTTGATCAACACCAATTTTGAATAAGGCTTCAAATAAAATATAAGTTCCTAAAAGCATCACAAAAATTGTAGTTACAATTTTCAAAAAACCACTATTACTTGCAATAAATACCCATGCTGCCAGTAATAAAATTACAAAGACAACCAGATAACTAATCCATGCTGTTGAACTCTTTGAAGTTGCAACCATATTACTTTCTGCTGCTTGAGTTGTAGCAACTTGTTTTACATCACCAACAGAAGTGTATGCTAAAATAGCATCAATATCATCTTCAGAAAACTGTGGATATGGAGTCATTGGCATACCATTGAACTCATTAAAAATATCAATAGCATCTTTATCACCACTTGCACGTAAAGCATTATTATCTTTAATCCATGCGTGTAACCATTCCTTTGATCTTTTATCAGCTACATTAGCTAGTGCTGGACCGATTAATTTTTTGTCTAATTTATGACATGCCGCACAATTTGCCTGAAAAAGTTTTTTACCTAAAGCAACTTTAGGATCAGCTGCCTGACTTGATGCAACATCTTCTTTAACTGCAACAGGTTTATCATCTGTATAAGCAAGAATATCATCAATATCCTGATCAGAAAACTGTGGATATGCAATCATTGGCATTCCATTATACTCCTTAAATATATCTATAGCATCTTTGTCACCACTGGCTCTTAGGGCATTATTATCCCTAATCCAAGAATGTAACCACTCTCTATTTCTTTTCTCACTTACACCTTTTAGTGGCGGACCTATAAGTTTCTTATCTAACTTATGACAGGCTGCACAATTCGCATTGTATAATTTTTTCCCGTTAACCGCATCGCCTTGCTGGGCAGATAAATTTATCGATAATAAAAAAAGAAAAGATAGTCCGGTTAATAATTTTTTTAATGTACTGCTTTGCATTACAACTTTTATTTGGGTTATTTATGTTTTACACGATAGCACTCCTTATAAAAGATTGTGAAGGTGTACTATTTATCTAAAAATTAATTAAACATGACAATTGTCATCTATTAAATTAGATTCTACAAAAATACATTTTATAGTTTATGGTCAAAGTGTTATTATTATGTTAAAGTTAATTTATAACCATTCTAAATAATAGAATTTGTATGCTATTTTAAAACATTCTTTTAGATTTGTAAAAAATATAATTTTATGTGGATTTTAAACAGAAAAAAAGTTTATTTGACCGTTATACTTATGACATTTATTTCCTTAATTGGTTTTACTCAACAGAAAGAAGGTGTAGTTAAGATAGAGACCAGTGCCGAAATTGATGAGATCATAGCCAAAAAAAAGCAATTCAACAAAAGTCTGAAAAAAGTTAATGGTTATAAAATTCAATTATTTTATGGTAATGAAAAAAACTCACACAAGATAAAAGAGGAATCTGAAGCTCTTTTTCCTGATATAAGTACAAAAATCATTTTCAGTTCACCACAATGGAAAGTACAGGTTGGAAATTACAGAACGCGATTAGAAGCCGACAGGAATCTTATTGATATTAAAAAAGAATATCCAGGCGCCATAGTGATTGCATCAGAAATTGATATTGACAATTAATTCTTATAATTATTACTATGAATGAAAACCTAGATGCTACCAACAATAATTTCAATCAGGAAGAAATTGAAGCCGAAAAAAAATTACGACCACTTTCTTTCGATGATTTTACAGGTCAGGATCAGGTTTTAGAAAATCTAAAAGTATTTGTTGAAGCGGCAAACCTTAGAGAGGAAGCATTAGATCATACACTTTTTCATGGCCCTCCCGGATTAGGGAAAACCACACTTGCTCATATTCTTGCAAATGAATTAAAAACCAATATCAAAGTTACTTCGGGTCCTGTTTTAGATAAACCTGGTGATTTGGCTGGATTACTAACCAATTTAGGACAAAGGGATGTTTTATTTATTGATGAAATTCACCGATTGAGTCCGGTTATTGAAGAATATTTGTATTCTGCAATGGAAGATTATAAAATTGATATCATGATCGAGTCCGGGCCAAATGCCCGTTCAGTTCAGATTAATTTAGAGCCTTTTACGTTAATTGGTGCCACAACCCGATCAGGTTTATTAACTGCTCCTATGAGGGCTCGTTTTGGAATCAGTAGCCGATTACATTATTATAGCACTGAATTATTGACCGATATTGTTCAAAGAAGTTCCAGCATATTAAAAGTTGCTAATTCAATGGAAGCTTCCATTGAAATTGCTGGAAGAAGCCGAGGTACACCTCGTATTGCAAATGCCTTGTTAAGAAGAGTAAGAGATTTTGCTCAAATAAAAGGCAATGGTAAAATTGATATTAAAATAGCAAAATATGCTTTAAATGCACTTCATGTAGATACACATGGACTGGATGAAATGGATAATAAGATCCTACTTACCATCATAGAAAAATTCAAAGGCGGACCTGTTGGCATCAGTACTATTGCAACAGCAGTTGGAGAAAATGTAGAAACTATTGAAGAAGTTTATGAGCCGTTTTTGATACAGGAAGGATTTATTATGCGAACTCCAAGAGGGAGAGAAGTTACCGAATTAGCTTATAAACATTTAGGTAAAATAAAAGGTAATATTCAGGGAGGATTGTTTTAGAGCTTCACATGATTATTAATAAATATAACAATGGGAATATTTTCTAAAGAAAAAGAAGCAGAACAAATATTTGTAAAAGGTAAAAAATTAAATTGTGATATTTGCGAACACGATAAATTTATTCATCGCGAAGCTCAGTTAAATACTAAAGCCTTCAGCATGATGAATATTGATTGGGCTAACAAATCGGCCAATTGCTATGTTTGTGACAATTGCAGCAATATAAAATGGTTTTTGGAAAAATTATAAAGCCTGAACAATAAAGAAAAATATACCTCATTAATCAAAACCGAAGCCAATCGCCTCGGTTTTTCTTCCTGCGGAATTGCCAGAGCCGAATTTTTAGAAGAGGAAGCTCCAAGATTAGAAAAGTGGCTACAAAATGGTTTTCATGGAGAAATGAGCTATATGGAAAACCATTTTGACAAAAGGTTAGATCCAACACTTTTGGTTCCCGGAGCAAAATCAGTAATAAGTTTGCAATACAATTACTTTACAGATAAAGAGCAGCATTCAAATACTTATAAAATTTCAAAATATGCCTATGGTGAAGATTATCACCATATTATAAAAGCAAAACTTTATGAACTTTTAAATTTTATTACTACAAATATAGGTGAAGTAGATGCCCGGGTTTTCACTGATTCTGCACCAGTTTTAGAACGGGCATGGGCAAAAAAAAGTGGATTGGGTTGGATTGGTAAGCACTCCTTGCTAATTACAAAACAAAAAGGCTCTTTTTCATTTTTAGCAGAAATAATTCTGGATCTTGAACTGGTTTATGACAATACATTTAAAACCGATCATTGTGGTAGTTGTACAAGATGTGTTGATGCCTGTCCAACGGAAGCAATCTTACCAAATAATTCAATTGATGGAAGTAAATGTATATCCTACTTAACCATTGAATTGAAAAATGAGATTCCTTCATCCATGAAAAGAAAATTTGACAACTGGATATTCGGTTGTGATATCTGTCAGGATGTTTGTCCGTGGAATCGCTTCTCTTTACCACATAACGAACCAAAATTTGAACCACATCCTGATCTTTTACAAATGACCAAAAGAGATTGGATTGAAATAACGGAAGATCTTTTTAAAAAAATATTTAAAAAATCAGCAGTAAAACGAACCAAGTTTACAGGGTTGAAACGTAACATTAGTTTCCTTAAAACATGATATTTGTTGGCTTTCTTCATAATTAAACAACTAATTTTGTAATGGTTTTTAAATCTAAACAAAATGAGCAAGAAAATAAATAAAAAAGACGCCTTACATTATCACGAATTTCCAACTCCAGGTAAAATTCAAGTTGTTCCAACAAAAAAACATGCTACACAACGAGACTTAGGTCTAGCATATTCCCCCGGCGTTGCTGATCCTTGTTTAGAAATTGAAAAAAATCCAGAAAACAGTTATAAATATACTTCAAAAGGAAATCTAGTTGCTGTAATATCAAACGGTACTGCAGTTCTTGGTTTGGGAGATATAGGTCCTGCCGCCTCTAAACCTGTTATGGAGGGAAAGGGTCTGTTATTTAAGATCTTTGCAGATATTGATGTATTTGATATTGAAGTTGATGAAACTGATGTTGATAAATTTATTGAAACGGTCAAAGCAATATCTCCAACATTTGGAGGAATAAATTTAGAAGATATAAAAGCTCCTGAAGCGTTTGAAATAGAAAGAAGATTAAAAGAGGAACTGGATATTCCGGTTATGCACGATGATCAGCACGGAACAGCCATCATTTCAACAGCAGCATTAAAAAATGCTATAGAAATTACCAATAAAAATATTTCTGAAGTGAAAATTGTAGTTAATGGCGCAGGAGCCGCGGCAGTTTCCTGTACAAAACTTTATAAAAAACTTGGTGTAAAAAGCGAGAATATTATAATGTGCGATAGCAAAGGTGTGATTCGTAAAGACAGAGACAATCTTTCTTCTCAAAAAGCTGAATTTGCAACGGACAGTGATTTCCATACACTTGAAGAAGCTATGATAGGTTCAGATGTTTTCATAGGCTTATCCATAGGAAATGTCGTCAGTACAAAAATGGTACAATCAATGGCTAAAGATCCTATTGTTTTTGCCATGGCAAATCCAACTCCTGAAATAGATTATAATACCGCCATTAAAGCAAGAAAAGATATTATTATGGCAACAGGACGATCTGATTATCCAAATCAGGTGAACAATGTACTGGGATTTCCATTTATTTTTAGAGGAGCCTTAGATGTAAGAGCTACAAAAATTAATGAAGAAATGAAAATGGCTGCTGTACATGCATTGGCAAATCTTGCAAAAGAAATTGTTCCTGAGCAGGTTAATATTGCATATCATGAAAAGAACATTCATTTTGGAAAAGAATACATCATTCCAAAACCATTTGATCTGCGATTGATTTATGAAATTCCAC
>JAUVCP010000181.1 GCA_030590765.1 Flavobacteriaceae bacterium
TGGATGAATTACTGAAAACTGATGTGGTTTTAAATAATAAAGTTTATTATGATATTGCTGATGAAGAAAAAATTTACACTTATAAAAAACAAAAAGCAGAGGAACTAATGCAATTACAATCAGATACTTTTTACGAAAACCAGAAAGAAGTATTACAATAGCATTATTAATTTTCTAAAGGGTAGATTGTTACCTCATCGCCTAACCATTGTTGTAATTTATCGTAAATTTTTTGTTGGTCTTCTTTAGAGAAATCTTTAATTCTGGTTTTATGAGAGCCCTCTTCTAAAACCATTTTCAAAGCATCAACATTAGGTTTTGGATTGGGTGCACAGGCACCCCATGTATCATAGCCTCCATAAATATAAAGTATTTTTTCTCCTTTATTTTCTATATAATTACGCACTTTATTCATATAGTCAGGATTATATGTTAGATCTACATTCCTAGGTGAAAAACGTAGATTTGTTGGTTCGTGTGCTACTTCTAACAAATCTTTTACGGGTGTTGGATCAAAACCATAATACCCCAATTCGGTCATATGCTGGTAATAAGACGGTAATAGATTGTAATAGGTTTTGTCATTATAAAAACCTATACCTACTATTTTATTGATATAATCAAACATTTCTTTAGCAGTAGCATTCTCTACGGGTATTTCTTCGCAATTCCCACCCCATTGCCAAAATGAAAAAGGGAATTCCATGACTGCATATTCTAAAGCTTCTTCTACAGGTATTTCTGTAAATTTCATATTTTTCTTATCTGCATATTTATCAATTTGATAGATAACAGAATCTCTGTTGTTCAAAACATTTCGTTGGAATTTAAAAATTGAGCCTCTGCATTTATTTGTACCTATAGATTTAATATGTGCTTCTGTTCTTGGATCTTCCAGACCATTAATTATAGGTGCAACATACGGAACAGCGACATCAACATCATTCGGATATTTTGATTTGTAGATCAAAACAGTTTCACCTCCCTTACTAATTCCTGTTGAGATCCATTTTCCGGAATATACAGTTTTTAATTTCGTAATTAATGCATGGTAATCTTCTATAGCCTGATCATTTTTTAAATATTGCCATGGAATAGTGTCCGGACGAGATTTACCGTAAAACCGATACTCAACTTGTACTTGATTTCCTTTAAGTATCTTACTTAACTCATAAGTTCTCGGTCTGGCATTATAACCTTCTGTAACCAAAACTGTAGGTTTTTCAAAACCTATATGTGAAAAGTAAACATAGTGTTTAAAAGTACCTGATTTAGGATTTTGATGATCTAAAGGTTCATTTAAAACCATTTGATAAGATTCTGTATAAAAATCTTTAGATTCCATCTGAGTTATTTCTGCATCGGGAAAAAGTTTTTTTAATTTTTGTTCTAAAGATATTTTTTCTTCAATCTTAACCTGAGCACTAAGCAATCCAAAAGAAAGTGTTATAAATAAAAAGAAGTAAATAAATTTGAATGATCTCATCATAAAATGGTTTAGAAAGGGGAAAATAAAATTAATGATTTATAATTTTCAAACTTATAATTTATTAATCAATTAGCGAATTATTTTTATCTATTCATCATGTAAAATATTATTATTTAAACTTTAATTTCTATTTTTACTAAAATAAGAAATATGCAAAATATTCCAATAATAGATGTAGATTTTATCGAAGCTCACACCGATTATAGTGAATTGATTACCAAAATAGAAAAGGCTTTTAAATCCTCCAAAACTAAAGTTCCTCTAAGGCATCACCATGATTTTTCCAATCATCAGGAGAAAACAGAGTCTACCTTACTCATTATGCCGGCCTGGAATCCTGGAAAAAACCTCGGTGTAAAAATCATAACAGTTAATCCTGCAAATGATAAATACAATTTACCTTCAATTCAAGGTGTATATATTTATTTTGATGCACGCAAAGGCATCCCTGTAGCTATATTAGAAGCTAAAGCTTTAACAGTAAAAAGAACTGCTGCTACTTCTGCCTTAGCATCATCATTCTTATCTAAAAAAAATGCTTCAAGTATGTTAATGATTGGAACTGGATCTCTCTCTAGTGAGCTAATTCTTGCACATGCTAAAGTCCGTCCTATACAAAATGTATTTGTATGGGGGAGAAATTACAAAAAAGCTCAGGCAATTTGCAACAAATTAAAAAATGAAAATTTTAAGGTTTCTCCTGTAAAAAGTCTTGAACGTATTATTGGTAAAGTAGATATTATTTCATGTGCAACTTTATCAAAAACTCCTTTAGTTCTTGGTAAATTCTTAAAAAAAGGACAACATATAGATTTAGTTGGAGCATTTAAAAAAGACATGCGAGAAGCGGATGATGATACCATTAAAAAAACAAATATTTTTTTAGATACTTATGAAGGGGGCTTAAAAGAAAGTGGTGATATTGTAATTCCTTTAAAAAGCGGTATTCTGAACAAAAATGACATTAAAGCCGATTTATTTGAATTATGTCAACAAAAAAAGAAAGGCAGATGTAATGATAATGAAATAACCGTTTTTAAATCAGTTGGTCATGCCTTAGAAGACTTAACTGCCGCAAAATATTATTATGAAAAACATCAAATAATATTCTAACCAAAATGAATACATACCAAAATATATTGAATAAAAAAGAATTTACGCCACCCAAAGAATGGTTACAAATAAAAACAATTGATATGCACACCGGTGGAGAACCGCTTAGGGTAATTATCGATGGATTTCCTGAACTAAAAGGAAATTCAGTTTTGGATTATCGAAGGTATTGTAAAGAAAATTACGATGATTTACGCACTTCCTTAATGTTTGAACCTCGTGGTCATGCTGATATGTACGGTTGTATTTTAACCCCACCCAATGATGAAAATGGAGATTTTGGAATCATTTTTCTACACAATGAAGGATATTCAACTATGTGCGGACATGCCATTATTGCCATTTCTACTTTGGCTATTGAAATGCAATGGATAAATGTGACAGAGGGTGATAATATCTTAAAAATTGATGCTCCTTGTGGTAGAATTACCTCTTTTACCCATGTGAAAAATAAGAAAATAATTAGTGTGAGATTTCAGAATGTACCTAGTTTTGTTGTTGATTTAGATCGAACTATTCAAATAAGTGGACATGGAAAAGTTACCTATGATCTAGCTTATGGTGGCGCTTTCTATGCTTTTGTTGAGCTGCATAAAAATAATTTCGATTTTGATTTAAGTCCAAATTCTTATAGGAAATTAATTCAAACCGGTATGGATATCAAACATGCTGTAATGAAACAGGATAAAGAAATTTTACATCCTTTTGAAAGTGATTTGAGCTTTTTATACGGTACCATTTTTATTGGTGATTCTAATAAAAAAGACATCGACAGTAAAAATGTTTGCATTTTTGCGGAAGGCGAAGTTGATCGAAGTCCAACAGGTTCGGGAGTTGCTGGTAGAATGGCTATACATAAAGTGAGAAAAGAAATAGATTACGGAGAAACTATGACCATTGAAAGTATAACCGGTTCCGTATTTAAAGGTTCTGTAATTTCTGAAAAAAATTATGGCTCTTTTAAAGCTATTATTCCTCAGGTAGAAGGAACTGCACATATCACAGGTATGCAAACTTTTGTTATTGATCCTAAAGATCCTATGAAAAATGGTTTTATTTTGAGATAAAAAACTAAATTCAGTTATGTTTCATTAAAGCTTCAATCTCTTCTAATTCAATAGGCATTTTTTTTGCTAAATTCACATTTCCTTCTTTGGTAATTAACAAATTGTTCTCCAAACGACATCCTATTTTTTCTTCAGGAATATAAATTCCGGGCTCACAAGTTAAAACCATTCCGGGTTCGAAAGGTCTGGAATACAACCCCACATCATGTACATCTAAACCTAAATGATGTGCTGTACCATGCATAAAATATTTTTTATACAATGGATTCTCAGGATCCTGATCTTTAACGTCTTCCTTTTTCAACAAACCTAAATTGATCAATTGTTCTTCAACCAAATCAGCCATTTGTTTTTCATAATCAGCCGGTAAAATACCCGGTTTTAACAATTTTGACCCTTCATTTAAACAATGCAAAACAGCAGTATAAACTTCTTTTTGTCGTTTAGTGAATGTTCCATTTACAGGAAAACATCTAGTGGTATCTGAATTGTAATTTGCATAACAAACACCAAAATCCATCAAAACCATATCACCATCATTACACGTATGATCATTAGTATTATAATGTAAAGCACAAGCATTTTCACCGGAAGCAATAATGGGTAAAAAAGCATGACGTTTTGCACCTTTTTTAATCAACTCACTGGTCAAATCTGCTTCTAACTCATATTCTAACATTTCAGGTTGAACAGATTTCAAGACTCTCTTAAAACTCCCAATACTTATATCTATAGCCTTTTGAATCAATGCAATTTCTTGATCCGATTTAATCTGACGTAATTCACGGGTAATTTTAGCTGCTCGCTTATAATTATGTAATGGATATTTTTCTTTACAAAATTTAATCATTCTATCCTGTTGGGTAAGCATTGCAACAGTAGCTGATTTTTTATGCTCATTATGCCCCAAATAAAAAGTGTCAGCTTCAAAAGCCATATACTGCAAAGTAATTTCAAAATCTTTAAGCCATTTTACATTTTTAATTCCAGAAATTTCATTCGCTCTTTCTTTGGTAAGTTTATCACCTTCCCAAATTTTTATCAAATCATTGGTTTCTTTTACAAAAAGAATTTCTTTATTTTCGGATAATTCTGCATCTGGATATAAGAGTAAAATAGACTCTTCCTGATCTATACCAGTGAGATAAAACATATCATTATTTTGTGCAAAACCCATCAAATCATCAGCATTTGTAGGCATCATGTCATTTGAAGTAAAAATTGCTATAGCATTGATTGACATTTTACTTTTAAAATTCTCTCTGTTTCTAGTGAATAATGTCGAAGGTATTTTTGTATATCTCATAATTAATTTTATTCAATTCCCCACTTGCTATTTACAAATCTATAAATATTTAACGGATTTTTATCTTTTAATTCATCTGGTAACAATTCATTTGGCCAATTTTGAAAACTAACAGGTCGAACCCATCTTTTTATAGAATGAATTCCAACAGCAGTAAATCTAGAATCTGTCGATGCAGGGTATGGACCACCATGTTGCATTGACGGACAAACCTCAACACCTGTAGAAACACCATTAAAAATAATTCGCCCTACTCTATTTTGTAAAGCCCTAATAATAGATTTGTAATTGTTTTCCTCACCATCATCTGCCCAAACTGTCCCTGTTAATTGTCCTTCTAAATTCTTAACTATTTCATGTAATTGTTTTTTATTTTCACATAGCACAATTAACGAA
The DNA here is from genome assembly GCA_030590765.1 of Flavobacteriaceae bacterium. GTDB lineage: Bacteria > Bacteroidota > Bacteroidia > Flavobacteriales > Flavobacteriaceae > Lutimonas. Next base: position 5,372 of record JAUVCP010000181.1, read on the forward strand.
AATGGACCGAAAACTTCTTGATGCAGTGTAGTATTTTTTAAAAATGTTTTACCTTCAACAGTCATAATTACTTGCTGTCCGTAATTTTTACTAACATTGTCAATATATTCTGCTTGAACAGAAACTCCTTTTTGAGATTTAATTTTAG
>JAUVCP010000234.1 GCA_030590765.1 Flavobacteriaceae bacterium
AAGTGTTGATCTGCGTAATAAATCTTTTTTATTACGTGAACAAAAGCCAAGAGTTTCCTTTGGGCATGACTGGATCAAAGAGTCGATTATTGAATTGTATAAAGATGATATTGTTAGATATGCTCCAATACTTACTTCTAATTTTGATGAAGACGCTGTTGCGGAATTAGAAAAAGGTAAAATACCTCAACTAAAAGCATTGAATCTTCATAACGGAACGATTTATAAATGGAACAGATTGTGTTATGGTCAAAATGATGGTTTTCCTCATTTAAGGATAGAGAACAGATATATTCCATCGGGTCCAACAGTTAAAGATGAAGTAGCAAATGCTTTGTTTTGGATTGGAGTAATGCAAGGTATTCCAAATAAATACAAAAAATTGTATGATAAAGTTCCTTTCAATGAAATTAAAGGAAATTTTATCAATGCAGCCCGTTCGGGAATTTTTACTTATTTTAATTGGTCTGGTAAAGGGATCTCAGCAAAACGATTGATAAAAGAAGAACTATTACCATTAGCTAAAAAAGGATTGAAGAGATCAAATATAAATCAAAAGGATATTGATTACTATTTAAACATTATTGCAAAAAGAGTTGACAATCATCAAACTGGTAGTGTTTGGATTACTAATAGCTATAGAAAGTTAAGAAAAAAAATGACAAAAAACATAGCCAACGCAACTTTAACTTCCTGTATGTATAAGAGACAAATAAAGGGGGAACCGGTACATAATTGGAAACTTGCAAGTGAGAAAAAATGTATATCAATAGATGTTAATATAAGTAAGCTGGAGAAATTCATGACAACAGAAGTGTTTGTAGTTAATGAAAGTGATCTTCTTGATCTGGTTGTCAAAATTATGAATTGGAAGAATATACATCATGTCCCGGTTGTAAATAATGAGAATAAAATTACAGGGTTGATAACCAAAAATAATTTGGATAGAAGTGAAAATTCAAAAGATAACTTATTGATAGCCAAAGATATTATGGTTAAAAATATAATCACCGTAAATTCTGATACATCTATTGAAGAAGCCAACAGCATCATGAAAAATAATAAAATAGGTTGTTTACCAATTCTTGAATTTGGTGAGTTAATTGGTATTCTTACCAAAAACGATCTTAATAAATTGCTAAATAATCTGGATAAATATGAATAACAGTGGTTCAGTTTTAAATGGCATCAACACGACTCGTGTTTTAGGAAATATTGATGGATCAAAAAATTCACCAACGGTTGTCATATTTGCAGGAATTCATGGAAATGAAATAGCTGGGGTAAAGGCATCAAAAATTGTTTTGCATAAGATCAAAGAAAATAATATTTCATTTAAAGGAAATTTATTTGTGCTTTTAGGTAATATTAAAGCATTAAAAAATAATATTCGATTTGAGGATGTAGACCTTAACAGAATATGGAATAAAGAAAATATCACGGCAAATTTTAATATTGATCGTGTCAATTTTTCTGAATTATCTGAACAAAAAGAGATCTATGCAAAAATAAAGTCCATAATGCAAAATAACAATGGACCATTTTATTTTATAGATCTGCATACTACATCTGCCCATTCTGTACCATTTATAACCATTAGTGATTCATTGAATAATAGAAGATTTTCAAGAAAATTTCCATTGCCTGTTGTTTTGGGAATTGAAGAATACTTAGATGGACCTTTATTGACCTTTATCAATGAATTTGGACATATTGCACTTGGTTTTGAAGGTGGTCAACATCATGATGAAGGATCCATTGCAAATTGTGAAGCTTTTATTTGGAAGGCTTTGGTGCATTCAAAATGTGTATCAAAAAAAAACATACCGGATTATAAAAAATACAAAAATCATTTAGCAAATCTTTGTTGTAAATATGATTTCTTTGAAATAATTTATCGTTATGCCCTTGAAGATGGAGAGGATTTTATAATGAATCCAGGTTTTAAAAATTTTGAACATGTTAAAAAACATCAGTTGCTGGCAAAAAATGGTGGTCTGCCAATTATTGCAAATAAAGATAGCAGAATATTTATGCCTTTATACCAGGAACAGGGGGAAGATGGTTATTTTTTACTTTCCAAAATATCAAAATTTTGGTTGAATTCTTCTATTGTTGTCAGAAGATTAAAGATCAATCATTTTTTAAGATTGATTCCCGGGGTGAATAAAGATCCGGATAATAATTACACTTTGATTGTAGACCCAAAAATTGCTAAATACATGGCGAAAGAGATCTTTCACTTATTTGGATATCGAAAACAGATCTTTAAGGATGATAAATATCATTTTATCAAAAGAGATCGAAATAAAACAGAAATGATCTAAACTATAAAATGAAGTAGACTAATTTAGATTTTTGATAATTCAAAATAATTTTTAATGATTTCTAAAGCATAATTGCTTGCAATGATTTTAGCAAATTTTTGAAATTCAATATGTGAATTGTCATTTGCCTTATCAGAAATAGTTCTGATGATAGAAAACGGAATTTCATATTCAAAACAAACCTGAGCTACTGCTGCACCTTCCATTTCAACACATGCTACACTTGGCAGATACTTTTTAATAGGGTGCAATTGTTTTTCTGTTGATATAAATTGATCACCGCTTGCAATATCTTCTATCAATACTTTTGGTTGATTAATATGAAACTGTTTCAGATCAGCATTCGAGATCAAAGTATCAAATTCCCTTAAAAATTTCTGACATGATTTTAATAAAAAATCTCTTTTAAAAGCATCTGTTTCAAAATTATTACGGTTAAGAATTGGAATTTCAAATGGAGGAATAAGCGGACTGGCATCCATATCATATTGATATAATTTATGCCCAATGATGATATCGCCAATATCAATATGATCTTGAATAGAACCGGCAACACCAGTAAAAATGATCTCATCCACACTAAAATCATTGATCAACTGTGTTGTGGTAGTGGCAGAAGCAACTTTTCCCCAGCGTGAAAATACCAAAACAACAGGTTTATCAAATAAAAAACCTTTATAATAAATTCTTTTACCTTTGGTTGTAGTTGTAATATTTTGAAGATTCTCAAGAATAGTTTGTATCTCTTCGTGCATTGCACTAATGATTCCGATCATAAAAATTTGGATTATTATTGAATATTATAAAAGTGTGAATAGTTCAAACGGAAATAAAACTAACTTTTGATTATAAGTCCATCTTTCATCTCCAGTTTTCTGTCTGCCATATTGGCCAGCTCTTGATTGTGAGTTACAATAACAAATGTTTGTTGGAACTGCTCTCTTAAAGTAAAAAATAATTCGTGTAAACTTTTTGATGAAGCGGTATCTAAATTCCCACTGGGTTCATCTGCAAAAATAACATCGGGTTTGTTGATCAAGGCTCTTGCTACTGCAACCCGTTGTTGTTCACCTCCTGAAAGTTCATTTGGTTTATGCTCTATTCTATCGGAGAGTCCTAAAAAGTTAAGAATCTCATTTGCATCCTTTATAACCTTTTGCTTTGGTTTATTTGCAATAAATCCAGGGATACAAACATTTTCCAGAGCTGTAAATTCAGGTAATAACTGGTGAAACTGAAATATAAAACCAATATTCTTATTGCGAAATTTAGAAAGTTCTTTATCTTTTAAGCTAGTGATATTTGTATTATTAATTAATAGCGTATCAACCCTGGTTGGTTTATCTAATGTACCTAATATTTGTAAAAGTGTTGTTTTACCTGCTCCACTGGGACCGACAATTGCAACGATCTCACTTTTTTTAATATGCAGATCAACACCTTTAAGAACTTCTAACTCTCCGTAAGATTTATGAATATTTGTAGCTTTTATCATTTTATAATGAATAAGGCTGTGAAAATACACCTTTTTAAAAAAAGAACCATTTTTTTTACAGTAAAAAGTACTTGAATTATCATGAAATTGTTCCCAATTTATTAACTTTTTCTAAACCATGATCTTGCTCGATTATAATCTAAATAATAGATCACTTTTATTGAAAAACTATGTCCGATAGGTTGATCAAATAAATTAGCAATATTATCTTCAAAGGATCCTTCCGAATCTTCATTAAAATCAATAATGGAATTACGATATAAAGCAACCATTTCACTACCTCTTGCAAATTGCCAAATATAGCGAAGATCTAAATTCCAGCTTGTAAAATTTAGATCATGATCGCCAGTATAATCACTTTCTACCAGATATCCATCTTCTTGTAATTCAAAATACTGATCCTTATATTCTACAGGCGACCAGTAGTGACGAAATATGAGTGACAATGAAGACCGATCATTGAAACTATATTTTGAGGCCATAGCATTTTCAATTTCTTTTACATATCGTTGTCCAAAAAGGATTGTTTCATCATCTAGTGTATTTACATAACCGTATTCATTAAAGTCTTTCTCAAGACCTAAAGTATAGCTAAAATGCAACTTGTCATTAACCCGATACTGAGGTGAAACTGCGACAGAAAAATCACTTTCATCGTTATGGAGATATTTTCCTTTTCGTGCACTTAATGTTACGGCTAGTTTTTTTCTATAATCAGTAGATACATAACCCTCCACTTCCGCTTCAGGATTTTTAACCCAATATCTACCTTCTGTTCTAGGTTCAAAATAATCGATTCTTTCCCCTATATTACTGCCAACATCAACTCCAAATGTAAGTTGTTTCTTTGTTGTGAAATGGCTAAACAATCTTACATAATTTCCAGTATAAACACTTGGTGAAAATCTTCTAAAATATCCGG
>JAUVCP010000240.1 GCA_030590765.1 Flavobacteriaceae bacterium
ATTATAAGCATCATCATTGTCACCATCGGTAGCGTAAATGATCAAATCGTAATTGGTTTGAGATGCTTTTAACAACCAGGTAAATAAGGATGATGGAGTTTTCCAAAAACCAACAATAGCAGCAGGATACTTTTCCAAAATATCATTTTTAAGTTTCTTATTGAAATCTTGCATTCCCGCTTCATAGTATTCTTTAGGCATACTATATGAAGCATCACTCAATATCAGAATTTTAGGAGTTCGCTGGTTATTTTCCATCAAAGCCCTTACCGGTTTGTTGTCTTCAGTAATTCCAAAATCTTTAGTCGACAATCCTTCAACAAAATTACCGGCATCATCTTTGGCCGTTACATTTACTTTAACAATAGGATACCCTCCTGTAGTAACTTTTATGGTAAGGTTAGTAACTTTCTTTTGTAGATCAGGATCTGGTTTATCAATCAGCACATTACCATCAATATTTACTTTTTCTTGCTTATCAATCTTAATGATTTTTCCATCAATGGTAAAAGGGTCTCCTAAAAAAGATCGCTCACTCATGTATGCCACATTCTCATCAATAGCCTGCAATGATAGAGCTGGTGTAAAAGTCCTTACATTACCTATTTTGGTAACCACCTGTTCCTCAATGGTAAGTCCATGCAAAAAATTAATAATAACTTGTTTCCCGATAACATCTTTGGCAAACCAATTCCCTGAAACCAGTTCTTTTTCATGATTTGGTTCAATATTATTGCGATAACTTATTCTTAGCGTAATTTTCTCTTCATTCTCTTCTATAGGATCTGCAGGAGAAATATTACCATCATTCTTTAATGATCCAAATGGTATATTCGGATCAAAAAGGTGTGCGTATCTTGTTTCCCCTTCCTGAATAATTTCTACCGTTGGTGTTTGGTAATTATCCCATCTAAAATCAAAACCGTTGGCATATTTTTCAAAAGAACCGATGTTATTTAATACTTTTTTGCCCAATGCATTTGCCTCAGATGTATAATTTTTTTGAATATCTTTTCCTGTCATCGATTCTTTCGAAACTCCCATTTCATTTTCCCATGATCGGAATTGATCTTTTGATATTTTAGGATCAAAATTTCGGTTAATTGGTCTGTAAAAAAAAGAAGAGACCTCTTCCGTTTTTATATCGGTTCTTTCAAAAACTATTTTACTCTCAATACCTGCTTTTTGATACATTTTATGAAGTAATTCAGCTTTTTCTCTCGGAGTTGCCATACCACATCTCAAAACACCCGGAATCCCCCATTTAATTCTTGTTCCCATTCTTGTTAAACGATGACTTTCTGTAGGGATTAATGCAATATCATTTTTAACAAAATTATACATGGCCTCGGCATCTTTGGAAGCGATCAATTCTTCCATTTTACCTGGCAAGTAATCAGAGCTGGTCATGATGGCCTGCAACATTTCTTCCCATACTTTAAAGGGTGTTTTTCCAGATCCGTTAAATACAACATCATTGTCACAACTGGCCAAACAAAAAGGCAAAAATGATGCTGCACCTGCCAGAGCGACTGTTGATAAAAAATCACGCCTGCTTGGATCAAGTATTGTTCTTTTATTATTTTGATTCATAACAACCTTGTCATTCATTTGCTTATAAAACCTTTAATACGGCCTGATTCTTATTGTTTTTAATTACTTCAACCTTTGATCTGGGTTCTCCATAATAACCCCCACCGTAAGGCCTACCGTACCCACCACCAAATAAAATATCAAACTGTTTACCCGGTAAGAATTTCTCATTAGGAATAAACTCAAATTTACCTGTATATCTTTCTTTTTTGGGTATTTCTATATATACCGGACTGGGTTTATCAAAGAGTGACGCATTTTTATCTTTTATAATTATAAGAGATGATCCTTTAGAAGCAATTACCTCACTTCCTTTTAACTCGTAGCTCCCTTTTAAGTAACCTGTTAAAAAAGATTTATTTTTATATTTTTTGAGTTTTGTTTCTCTATAATCATTTTTAAATGCTTCATACAATACTATTTTACCGAGCCTTTTTGTTTTATTATCAATAACATAAACTACCATTGTTTCTTTTTCCCTAAAGGATTTATTATAGCTCAAGGAAGAATTTTTCGAAATTGACTTTGTATTGAGCATTTTATCAGTTTCAGTTGTATTTGTCAAACTATTAACCTGTGTTGTGGGTGCCTTATATGAAGTTGGAGTTTTCTTAACTTGTGCATAGGTGACAACAAGACTAAGTATCATTATTGTACTTAATAGGTGTATTTTTGTTTTCATAATATAAAATTAATAGGGTTTATTATTTAACTTTTCTAGCTGTAAATTGTATTTTAGGTTTAAGGTTATCTTATATATTTTGACATATTTGAATATTTACTAATAAGTATTTGTTTAAATTTTATATGGGTTGGGTTGGTTTTGTAATTGTTATATCTAATAGATCCCGTGCTCTTTAATTTTAATATTTTATATTTTGACCTACTGCTATAACCTTTTGTGCTACTCCAACGATCTTCAGTTACATACAAATAGACTATCAAAGCAGTATCTGTATATATACTACATTTTGTTCCTTTTTTTTGACAACTTATAGGTAATCTTGGAGTAGTACCTGTACCATAAAATCCATATAATATTCTATTATCGATTTGCATTTGATCATTAACATAGGGTTCAACGTATATATTTTGAGTTATCAGGGGTTTACCGTAAACAATACCTGTATATAGCACACAATTAGGATATTTTGTTTTTACTTTTGATTTATTTTTATCATAGTATTCTCTTGTAATAATCCCCACAAGGTCATAACGAGCTACATCAAATAATGAGCCTCCATAATCAGCTGTTTCACCAGTTTCAACAGATTTAATTATATATACAACCTTGATCATTTTAGATTCTGTATTTTTTACAGTATTTGAATTAACGGTATAATTTATAAATACAAGCATAATAAAAACAAGAGCTGTTTTTAGTGTAAATGAGTTAGATTTTTTTAAGCTATAATTCTTGTTTATTTTTTTCATGATGTTTTTTTAGTTATTGTTGTTTGAATTTTGATTTTACTATAGTGATGATAGAATGGTTATAAATTATATTTAGAAATAGAAATTATTCTATCAATTTAAACCTCATTTTGGCTTTGGCTTTTCTATCGTCTTTACTAAATCTTATATAACCATAAATAGAATCGTCATCTGTACGATATTTTCTAAGCTTAAATGATGGTCCAGTTTTTACATAATTTATCCAACCATTACCGGCATCTGATTTAATAGGTAAATCATTAATAGTTTGTAAATTTTCAATAACCTTATTAAGGTCTACATTAACTTTTTTTACTCTGGCCATTATGGTCAATTTATCTGAATATTCTTTAAGGGTATTTAAAATTTCAAATGAATAATCTCCAGATTCTATTAATGACAATTGTTTTGGGCTTAATTCAAAGGTTACTATATGTTTAATTTCACGATAAAATCTATCTCCTTTTTTACCTACATCATTTGTTTTAAAATCTCCATCTAAAACCCAAAACTGATGTCTCCTATCACCTGTCATAAGGATATTGGCTTTTTCATTACTTATATAACTTAGAGAAGATGAAGAAGGTGCGTTGGGGACAAAATTTTCATATAAAAATCTTTCAGATTTACCTTTTACGTAATTATTGCCAATTTTTAATAAAATAGCTTGATTAAAAGCATAATCGTCTTTTTTATCACTATCACCAGCCTTATCATTATAGAAGCTTTCTAATTCAATTGTAAGTTTCAAGTGAGATTCAATGTCTACAGGCACACAAGTTTTAACTGTTTGAGAAAGGCTCGAAACAATTCCAACAACATCCCCGTTAAAATTCTTTAAAGTATAATTAATAGGCAAAGCTTGATGTACGTTTGTAGCATTTCTGGTTAGATAAGTTTCAATATCAATTTTTTTACTCTGAGCTGTTTTATAAAAATCAGTCAAAGCAGCATTTGTATCACCTCCGTAAAAAAAAGCTTCAATATTAATTTCAGAACCTTCTTTAAGGGTTTTACCATTAAATTCGAGTTCTCCTTCTTGAGTAATTGTTTCAAAAGATGTCCTAATATTTAATTCTTTACTAGCAAATCGTTTGGTCGAACTTACTATTACAATAGCTCTTCTACCATAGTTAACACTACTTACATACACTAAGTTACTTGGATTAACATTTCCCTTAAAAATGCTATTTTTAACATCTAACATCTCATAATCTTGAACTTCTGCTGAAAATAATTTTTGTTCAAATTTTATTAAGTAATAGTATTTTTCATTTCGGGTTGTCGATTTTGCTGAGCTTGCAATATCAATGCTAACAATTGCCGGAACAGAAAGAGAATATTTACCCTCAATCTTAAAACTAATTTCTTCTAAAGAAGTAACTTCACTATATGTACCTTGAAAAACGGTATGTAAATCGTCCTTCCCAAGTTGTGATTTTAAGATTTTAACAGCCTTAGCTAAATTGCTTTTTTTATGTGGAGAAACTACTTTTATGCTTTTTCCACTTTTTTGATTCAAAATTGTAAAGGAATTCATATCCCCAACGTATGCAATTTTATAAGAGCCATTAAGAACATCTTTTGACTTCATAATTAACCCAGGTAAGAGCCAATCGGCATCAGTGACAGATCCA
>JAUVCP010000336.1 GCA_030590765.1 Flavobacteriaceae bacterium
AATTGAAAATTCAATCCTGATTATCATCAAATCATTGGAGGTTTTGAAAAGTTCTAGAATCTCGAAATGACACTACCCATTAAAACAACTAAGAAGAATAAAAAAAACCGCCATTGGCGGTTTTATTGTAAATATGCTTGAAACAAAATTTTTATTTGTATGATTTTACAAAAGCCAATGTATGATTTTCAATTGAAAATGATATTTTTACCTTAAATTATTGATTTGACCAAACTCTCTATCATAATCGTTAATTATAATGTTCAATATTTTTTAGAACAATGTTTGATCAGTGTGCAGGCTGCATGTAAAAATATTTCTCATGAAATTATTGTCGTGGATAATAGTTCAACGGATAATAGTTGCATAATGACAAAGGAATTGTTTTTTGAGATTAAATTAATTAAAAACAATGAAAATATTGGTTTTGCCAAAGCAAATAATATTGGAGTAGAGCAGGCTAAAGGCAAATACATTTTGATATTGAATCCGGATACGATATTGCCTGAAAACTGTTTAGATGAAGTGGTTTCTTTTGCCGATAAAAAGAAAAATATAGGAGCTATTGGTACCCGATTTATAGATGGAACCGGTAAATTCTTACCGGAGTGCAAAAGAAATATGCCAACCATTGAAATTGCATCTCGTAAATTGATGGGCGATTCTAAAAGGTATTACGCTAGTAATATTGGGGAAGAGGAAATATCAAAAGTAGAAGTGTTGACAGGCGCATTTATGTTGATAAAAAGAGAAATTTACAATAAAGTTGGAGGTTTTGATGAAGATTATTTTATGTTTGGAGAAGATATTGATCTTAATTATAAATTACTCAATCAGGGTTTTCAAAATTATTATTATGGAAAATCAACCATCATTCATTACAAAGGGGAAAGTACAGTAAAGGATAAGGTATATTTAAATAATTTCTATGGTGCAATGCAGATATTTTATAAAAAACATTTTAAATCAAATAGCATAAGTAGCTTACTGTTGAATAAAGCTCTTAAAACGTTGATCTTATTTAAATCAAAAAATGTTTCTAAAGTTAAATCTAAGGTTTCCGTCAATAGCATTCTTTTAATAAGTAATGATATGGACAATTTAGAGAAAATAAAAACGAAGTTTCATCCTGTACCTGTTTCTATAATTAAGCATTTACCTGTTGATGTATCTGCCTATGATAAAATTATTTTTGACAATTCCCTAATGACCTTTAAAGAGATCATTTTTAAATTCCAAGAAATAAAGAAAATTCATAAACCACTCAGGATTATCCCCAATAACACATCCTTTTTTATAGGTAGTGATTCATCAAGAGAAAAAGGAGAGGTCTTTATTTTTTAAGGTTTCTTATTATTTGAGATTCCTGCTTCGTCGCAATGACATTTTCGTCGGAATAATAAAATGGTGTCATTCTGAGGGAAGAGAGGTACGAGCGGCGAAGAATTTCTTGATAAAACAGTTCCTATTATTTGGGATTCCTGAATAAAATTTTGAAAAATTTAGAGATTCCTCCTGCGTCGGAATGACATTTTGGTCGGAATGATAATTATGTATTTCTGAGACCTAAGTTTTTTCAAAAATTCTGATGAGTTGATGACAAATGTTAACGTATGATGTAAATAGTCTTGTTAAGCATCAAAAGTAAATATATCTTTGTAGAAAACAAATAATTACCATGTTTAAATACGGAATTGATAAATTAACAGTAGCCAAAGTAATTACTATTGCTGAGGGTAGTTTAAATGCTATCCTAACAGATGAAGCCAAAGAGAAAGTAAATTCTTGTCGTAAGAAAGTTGAAACAATGGCAGCCTCTGCTAAGGCTGTTTACGGAATCAATACCGGTTTTGGCCCTCTTTGTGATGTGCAAATATCACCGGTTGAAACCAGTAAATTACAAGAAAATCTATTGATCACTCATGCAGTAGGTGTAGGAAACCCCATTGATAAAAAATTATCAAAAATGATGATGATAACCAAGGTTCATGCATTATGTCAGGGATTTTCAGGTATTCGGCTGGAGGTAATTGAACGTATTTTATTTTTTTTGGAGAATGAATTGTTACCGGTAGTACCGGAACAGGGATCCGTTGGAGCATCTGGAGATCTGGCACCATTGTCCCATCTGTTTTTGCCTTTATTAGGCGAAGGAGAGTTTTGGTTTGGAGATAAAATTATTCCTGCAAAAGAAGTTCTGCTTAAACATAATTTAAAAGCTATTAAATTACAGGCAAAAGAAGGTCTGGCATTGATCAACGGAACTCAGTTTATTGTAGCACATGCTATAAATGGATTGTTTAAAATGAAGTACTTGCTAAATTTAGCAGATCTTGCCGGTGCGATGAGTATTGAGGGCTATAAAGGTAGTGCTTCACCATTTAAAAAAGAATTGCATAGGATTCGCCCGTACAAAGGGACTCTAAAAGTTGCCAAAAGAATGCGGATGTTATTTAAAGATTCAGAGAATATCATGTCGCATGAAGATTGCGAAAGAGTGCAGGATCCTTATTCTATGCGATGTATTCCACAGGTGCATGGTGCATCACGAAATGCTTATTACCATTTAAAAGAGTTAACAGAAATTGAGATGAATTCTGTTACCGATAACCCGATAGTTTTGAGTGATACTGTTGCTATTTCGGGAGGAAATTTCCACGGACAACCATTGGCTATGGCATTGGATTATGGTGCCTTGGCAGCATCTGAAATAGGAAATATTTCTGACAGGAGGTCTTTTTTGCTATTGGAAGGTAAATACGGTTTGCCTCGTTTATTGACCGCAAGTGGTGGTTTGAATTCCGGTTATATGATTCCTCAATACACAACCGCTGCCTTAGTTACAGAAAATAAATCTTTATGTTTTCCACCATCGGCAGATAGCATTCCAACTTCCTTAGGTCAGGAAGATCATGTTTCAATGGGTAGTATTTCCGGTAGGAAATTCAATCAGATCTTAGGTAATATAGAAAAGATCCTTGCCATTGAATTGATGTTTGCTACTCAGGCAATCGAATTTAGAAGACCTCTTACTTTATCAGATATTGTAGAAGAAAATTTCTCCATCATTCGTGAAAAAGTAGATAAACTGGAAGAGGACAGAATTCTAAAAGATGATATCAATGCAATGATTCAATTGGTTATGGATAGAAAGTTTAGAGTAAAATAGTCTTTGCAAGAAAACACCAAATACTGCGATACTCTAGTTTTGAAAACAGTCATTTGCAAAAGCAAACTCCTTGATTTTCAAAACTTCGAAAGCCTTGTCTTTGACGTTTTCTTATCAAAGACTTGAAAAGAGTGTAGTTTTCTTGCAGACACTAAATAAGAGGTTCTACC
>JAUVCP010000355.1 GCA_030590765.1 Flavobacteriaceae bacterium
GTATTTGTTGATGGTGTTTACAGTTCTTTTTTATCAGACACTACTCATGAAGGTGCTGATATTTGTTTGCTTTCTGCGGCTTTAAAAAAGCCAAAATATAAAATGGTTATCGATCATTATTTTGATAAGATCACATCAAAAAGTGACAGCTTATCTGCATTGAATACAGCTTTTTCCATTGAAGGTGCTTTTATCAACATTCCTAAAAATACAGTACTTGAAAAACCAATTCAAATTCTTAATTTCTCTACTGGTAGCGAAAAAGAGATCTTGCTTCAACCCAGAAATTTGGTAATTGTAGGTGAAAATTCTCATGCGCAAATTTATGAGCGACACCAAAGTTTAGACAATAATGTTATTTTAACCAATTGTGTTCTTGAAATATTTGCTCATAAACGTGCTATTGTTAATTATTATAAAGTACAAAATGACAAAGAAAATGCTTCTATCATTGACAATACTTATGTGCAACAAAAACAAAATAGTATCGTATCAATCAACACTTTTACATTTGGCGGAAAATTAACCAGAAATAACATAGAAGTCTTTCAGGAAGGTGAACACATTACAACTAACCTTAACGGAATAACAATTATAGAGGGAAAACAACATGTTGACAATCATACTCTGATCCAACATAAATTTGAAAATTGCGAAAGTCATGAGTTGTATAAAGGCATTTATGACGATGCGGCAACAGGTGTTTTTAACGGAAAGGTTATTGTGGATCAAAAAGCACAAAAAACAAATGCGTTTCAGCAAAATGACAATATCCTTATCGGTGATAAAGCCTCTATCAATGCAAAGCCACAATTAGAAATATTTGCTGATGACGTAAAATGTTCACACGGATGTACCATTGGGCAACTAGATGAAAAAGCATTGTTCTACCTTCAATCCCGTGGTATTCCAAAAAAAGAAGCCATAGCTTTAATGCTTTTTGCTTTTGGAAATGATGTTGTAGAGAAGATTAAAATTCCTGCTCTAAAATCAAGAATTTCTAAACTAATTGCAGAAAAATTAGATGTTGAATTAGGATTTGAGATATAAGCTCATCCTAAATCCTTCCCATGGAAAGAACTCTATGTTTTGGATTTAGAATTTTAAACCTAAAACTGAATACCCCCTAACATACCGCTATCTCCTCTCATCCTAAAAGCTTTCCAGAGTTTCATTTTTCTCTAAAAAGCATAATTTAAACCAATATACATACCTGAATCTCCATCTTGAGAATTTGTTGTTTTACCATAATCCAAACCAACCACAAAATTTTCATTCATAGCTATTCGTAATCCAAGACCATAACTTACATGTAGTTTTTCTGCACCAAAATTAAAATAATCATCTTTCGTATCTCCTCCTGAAATGGCATAATTTCCCCAATAATCAACATCATTAAGTGGAGCAAATTCTTCTTCAATTATTTTAACTTTTTCTTCCAGAGGCAGTAATTGCACAACTCTACCGGCATCTACAAAAGCATTTGTAGCCATATACCAATACTGTTTAAACATTTTGAAATTCCAAAATTTATATCTGAATTCAGCATTCCCATAGGCTTCTCCATCACCTACAACTCTGTTTCGCCTAATGCCTCTTAAAGTTCTTTTTCCTCCCAAACCTTCATTTGCTGCATTTTTAATCTTGGCACTGTACATAATTGGCAAAGCGAAATAAGGTTCATCACCAATAATATTACCTGAATAGCCCAGTCGATATGCAAAAGTCAATTTATCTTTAATAATGGTGAAAAACTGACGATGAGTAATATTCAGTTTTAAATAACCAGCATTGGCACTTCCAATAAATTCAGGAACCCAGATCAAAATTGCTTCCGACCAAATTCCTTTCGAAGGGTTAGTCCAATTATCACGGGTATCATATATAAATCCCAGTTTCACTCCCATAAAAGATCCTCCATCTACATTCTTTGCATCAATAATGCCCCATTTTTTATATCTATCCCACAAGCCTGGCATCACTTCCGTTGATGGAATTTGATCTTCTTCATCCTTCCCTTTATTATATTTATCAACATCTAAAGTATTAACAGTAAAATTATAAAATTCAAATCCAGCCAGCCAACTCCATCCTTTTGCAAAAGTTGTCACAATATCTGCTTTTATCTTTAATTTTTTCGTTTGATTTTTATAGAACATTCTCGATTTATAACGTAAATCTCCTGAATCTTCCCATGAGCTATTATAAACAGATTCATATCCGTTTGCACCAAGAAAATCAAATTGTTCATCGGGTTGATACATGATATCAAAGAAAAAGGTTCTTCCCTTGATTAACCTATTCGATTCAAAAGAAAAATTATTCCTCCCACTCCCTTTTGTAAACCTGGAAATTTCAACAAAATATCTCTCATAGTATTTAGGAAAAATCTCACCTTCACCATAATTATAAAGATCTATCAAACCTCCATATTGAAACCCTAGATCCGTATTATAAGTTATGGCAGGTAAAACTCCAAAACTCCATCCTTTTTTTGTTTTTATATTTTCCTTAATCTCACTGTTTGAGTCCTGCGCAGTAATCATTCCGTTAAACAGAATAATGAATAAAAAGAAAAGGTTGAGGTTTTTCATTGACAAAGTAGTTTTCCTGGAATGCAAAATTATATAAAGTAACCTTCTTATTAGCTAACAAATATCATTGAATAATCAGCAATAAATCAATCTATTAATAAAGAAAATTGTGCGTTTTTAGTATTCTCCTTCTAAATACTATTCCATACTACTTAAAATATCTTTTAAAAATCCATTTAGATCAAAATCAGGATCTTCCACCAATCCGGTTCTTACAATTACCAATTCTTTTGAAGGAATAATAATGACCCACTGACCCTGATAGCCATTACAGGAAAACAGATCTTTAGGAACATCAGGATAACGTCCTTCGGCATTTAACCAAAAATGAGCTCCATATTCTCCATTGGATCCATTGGTAGGTGTAGATATGTATTTTACCCATTCTGGAGTTAGTATTTGTTCTCCATTCCAGTTTCCTTTATGTAAATATAACAATCCAAATTTTGCCCAATCACGTGTAGTTGCCCAACCATAAGAAGAGCCTACATAATTGCCTGCCAAATCGGGTTCGATTATAGC
>JAUVCP010000201.1 GCA_030590765.1 Flavobacteriaceae bacterium
TACTTTTGACGGTGTGCATGTTGGTCATCAAAAAATAATTGAGCGGTTAAATCAAATCAAAAGCAAGAACAAAGATCGTTCGGTAATCCTTACCTTTTTTCCCCATCCACGAAAAATACTAAATCAGGGTAATGAGATCAAATGGTTAAATACCATGGATGAAAAAGTACAACTTTTAGATAAGTTTGGTTTAGATCATTTAATTATTGAGCCTTTCACTAAGGCATTTTCAGAGTTAAGTGCATTAGATTTTGTAAAAAATATCTTAGTTGATCAATTGTATACCAAAAGTCTGGTTATTGGATATAACCATCAATTTGGTAATAACAGAGAAGGAAATTTTGAACAACTGGTAAAAAATGGTGAGATATACCATTTTGATGTTGAAAAAATAACTGCTCAGGAAATTGAAGATGTATCCGTTAGTTCCACTAAAATTAGAAAAGCAATTGAAAATGGCCACATTAAAAAAGCTAATGCTTATCTGGGTTACAATTATTTACTTACTGGTAAAATTGTAAAAGGTCAGGGTTTGGGTAGAAAACTGAATTACCCTACTATTAATCTCAATATTAAGGAAACTTACAAATTAATTCCAAAAACCGGAGTTTATATTGTGAAAACAGTAATAGATAAGAGAACTTTTTTTGGTCTAATGAATATTGGATTTCGCCCCACGGTAAACGGGAAGAACAAGACCATTGAAGTGCATCTCTTAGATTTTAAAGGGGATCTTTATGGTGAAAATATGCAAATTGAAGTTTTAAAACGGTTGCGTGATGAAAAAAAATTCAATTCATTAGACGATTTAATTCTTCAAATAAATAAAGATGAAATTTCTGCTAGAAAATGGATAGAAAAGGAATGACAAAATTATTCTTTCAACCCAATACTTCAATCACTTTTCATTTATTATCTTTGCAACCTTAAATTTTACAACATATGTTAACACTTGCTTTTATCAGAGAAAATAAAGATGCTATCTTAAAAGGTTTGGCAATTCGTAATTTTGCAAATGCTGAGAAAACTATTGATAAGGTTATTGAAAAGGATATCCTAAGAAGATCTACACAAGCTGAGTTAGATGAAACTTTAGCGGAGAGCAACAAACTATCCAAAGAAATTGGAAAATTGTTCAAATCTGGTGAAGTTCAAAAAGCAAATTTGATTAAGGAAAAAACAGGTCAATTGAAAGAACGATCTAAAGATCTGACTGAAAAGTTAAGTATCCACGAAAGTGAATTAAACGAATTATTATACCTAATTCCAAATATTCCAAATCCATTAGTTCCAAAAGGGAATAGTGAAGAGGATAATGAAACCATTTTTGAAGAAGGCGATATTCCTAAATTACATGATGGTGCATTACCTCATTGGGAACTGGCAAAGAAATATGATATTATTGATTTTGAATTAGGAAATAAAATTACCGGCGCAGGGTTTCCGGTATATAAAGGAAAAGGAGCAAAATTACAACGTGCATTGATTGCATACTTTTTAGATAAAAATTCTGAAGCAGGTTATAATGAAGTGCAAGTACCTCTTTTAATCAATGAAGCTTCAGGAATTGGAACAGGACAATTGCCAGATAAAGAAGGGCAAATGTATCATTGTGGGATTGATAATTTGTACTTGATCCCAACTGCCGAAATTCCTGTAACCAATTTTTATCGCGATGTATTGCTAAAAGAAAGTGATTTTCCAATTTGCAATACTGCTTATACACCTTGCTTTAGACGTGAGGCAGGATCTTATGGAGCCCATGTTCGTGGCTTAAATCGTTTACACCAATTTGACAAAGTGGAGATTGTTAGAATTGAGCATCCTGATAGGTCTTATGAAGCTCTGGACAGTATGGTGGATCATGTAAAAGGAATTTTGCAGGAATTGAAATTACCTTATCGTATTTTACGCCTCTGCGGAGGGGATTTAGGTTTCACATCGGCGCTAACTTATGATTTTGAATTGTTTTCTACAGCACAAGATCGCTGGTTAGAAATCAGTTCTGTTTCAAATTTTGAGACATTTCAGGCAAATCGTCTAAAATTACGTTTTAAAAATGCAGCTGGTAAAAGTCAACTGGCACATACCCTTAACGGGAGTTCTTTGGCTCTACCAAGAGTTTTGGCAGGATTGTTAGAAAATTACCAAACAGAAGACGGAATCAATATTCCAGAAGTATTACAAAAGTATACTGGTTTTGATATGATTGATTAGTTTTAGGTTTCAGGTTCCGATTTTCTTGCTTGTAATTCTTGAAAAACGAATCTATAATCTTGAAATTCTTATGAAGCCTCAATCAATCTTTTATAATGATTCATTGCTTTTAAATCTTGATAATAGGCATTGATATGACCATTTCTCATATGATTTTTTGCACTTTGCTTTGCTTTTTCGTAGAATTTGGATATTTCGCTCATGGTGTTATTGTTTTAAAATTGTTAAGGCTACACTATACTCCTATGACAGTGGTTTTTTAATAACGTTACATTTTTATATTTATTTTATTAAAACTTTAACATTCTCAAGAATTTCAAAATATTGATTAACATATCATAGGAATTTGATAATAAATTCTCCTATTTTTGGATTATTGAAATTTCAACATAACACATGATCAGCAAGAAAGGTTTTATCTTTTTATTTTTTAATTTCTTTTTCTATTTTGCTTTTGCTCAAAATGCACAATTAGCAAATTCTTATTTTAGAAATGGTGAATATGAAAAGGCCATTTTATTATACAAACCTTTGCAAGAGCAAAATCCTATCCGACAAGATTATTTTAAAAACCTGTTGATCTGCTACCAGCAAATAGATGATTATGACATGGCAAATGAAATGATTAGGAGAAACATGAAGTTATTTCCCAATCAGGATTATTTAAATGTGGAATTAGGCTATAATTATCAATTACAAGATCAATTTGACAAAGCCAAAACCTATTATGAAAAAGCCATTGATGCCGTTAAAAAGAATCCGAGTTTTGGATTTGTCATCGGACAATCTTTTAGAAAAAATCATTTATTGGATTATGCCTTACTATCCTATCAAATTGCTAAAGAATTAAATCCTAAATTAAATACTGAGATCTATGAAGCACAGATCTATGGTGAAAAAGGAGAATTAGATCAAATGTTTAATTCTTACCTGGATCTCATCGATAAAAATGAAAAATATTATCCCACTATTCAAAGATATATTGCTATTTTTATAACAGATGATAAATACGACAAAACCAATATTTTATTTAGAAAACTTCTTTTAAAAAGAGCACAGAACAACCCAAAAGACGCCTGGAATATTTTGCTAAGCTGGCTTTATCTACAACAAAAAGAATATGGTAAAGCTCTAGTTCAGGAAAAATCATTATACCATAGAAATCCAGACAATTTAGAGAGAATTATAGAAGTTGGCACACTATCCTTTGAAAACAAAGATTATGATACTTCTAAAAAAAGTTTTGATCTTATTTTAGAACATACTCCCGATCAAAAAACCAAACTTCAGGCTCAAACTTATCTTTTACAGATTTCCAATGAATTGGCTTCCACAAAAAACGAATTGAACGAAGTTGATAAAAGTTTTCAGAATCTGTTAGACCAATATGGTCTGTCAACTTCTACAATAAATTTACAAATGGCATATGCCAATTTTTTAAGTTACTCCTTTAACCAGCCCGACAAAGCAATTAAGATTTTAAATAATGTGACACCTTTAGCAAAATCACAATTTCAAAAAGGCAAAATTCAAATAGAATTAGCTAATATTCTGGTTTTTACCAATCAATTCAATCAGGCTTTGATTTTATATTCACAGGTACAAACCAATCTTAAAAATAGTGTTTTAGCTCAGGAAGCCAGATTTAAAGTAGCCCAAACCTCTTACTTTAAAGGTGATTTTCAATGGGCACAAACACAGTTAAAAGTTTTAAAATCATCTACATCACAATTAATCGCAAATGATGCTTTAGACTTAAGCCTGCTAATTAGTAACAATACTGCAAATGATAGTATTCAGGATGCTTTGAAAACATACGCAAAAGCAGATCTGCTTGCTTTTCAAAATAAAAATATACAGGCCATTGACACTTTAAATGTTGTACTGAGAAATTTCAAAGGACATGCCATTGAAGATGATGCCTTATTTAAGCAAGCCGAATTATTTATCAGAACGGAAGACTATTCACTTGCCAAATTAAATTACTTAAAGATCATTCAAAATATACCGGAAAGTATTTTAACAGACAATGCCTGTTTTCAGCTTGCCGAGCTATATAACAGCAAGTTAAATGATCCTGAGAAAGCTAAGGAAATGTACCAGAAAATAATATTTGAATTCCCTTCAAGTATTTATCTGGTAGATGCCCGTAAAAAGTATAGAAAACTAAGGGGAGATAATATCCAGTAATAGAATATTACTTGCTTATGAAAGTCAAGGGATGAATGTAACAAAGGTGAGAATATTCACCCCCTTACAAATCAACAAACTTACACTCTTAAAAAAAATACATCAAGTCAACAACCTATTTCTCGATAACCCATTAACTTTACTTAAATTTGCTTAAAACCCAAATCTATGTACATATACAATGTAACTGTCAATATTGAAGAGTCCGTTCACGATCAATGGCTTCAATGGATGTATAAAAAACATATCCCTGATATGATCGCCACCGGAAAATTCAACAAGGCATTGATGAGTAAGGTATTGGTAAATGAAGAAATGGGTGGTTATACCTATTCTGTGCAATACACCACCGATTCTAAAGAAACACTAGAAAAATACTACCAGGAAGATGCCAACAAGTTGAGAAATGAAGCCCAGCAATTCTTTCCAAATAAATTTGTTGCATTTAGAACCGAGTTGGAAATAATTCATGAAATTGAAAAGTAATGAACGTAAGAGCCAAAAAGCATTTAGGGCAACATTTTTTAAAAGATGAATTTATTGCTGAAAAAATTGCAAATACTTTAACCGAAAATGGTTATAAAAATATATTGGAAATCGGTCCGGGAATGGGTGTTTTAACCAAATATCTTTTAAAAAAAAATCTAACAACTTCAGTTATTGAAATCGACAGAGAATCTATTGAATATTTAAATGTGCACTTTTTAAATCTGTCAAAAAGAATTATAAATGCTGATTTCTTAAAAATAGATATTCAAAGTATATTCAATGGTGAACAGTTTGCCATCATTGGTAATTTCCCATATAATATTTCAACGCAAATTGTATTTAAAACATTAGAAAACAGAGATCTTATTCCGGAATTT
>JAUVCP010000165.1 GCA_030590765.1 Flavobacteriaceae bacterium
AATGCTCTTAAATGGAAAGCCGAAGTGTTTTTACCAATTAAAAAATAATCTTGTCTTATTATTAACTATATTTAGACAATAAACATCAGTTCTTTTTTTCTTAAAATCAGAAATTAAAAGTAGAGAAACAAGTATATAAAAAGGATACTATTCTATTGTAGGAACTAGAATAGCCTGTGGCTGAGCTGCAAAAGAAATTTGTAAAAAGGTTTAAAAAACACTAGTGCCGGAAAGAGGTAGGATGGGAAACTCACTACCGATATTACACCAATATATAAGAATCATGGGATTTTAAAATTAAAGGGAATTATTCCAAAGAAGGAAAACCATTAAAAAAAGGTTATATTTCATTTCAAAGTGAAAGTCATCCAGTTGAATTTAAGAATATTAGAATTGAATTGATTGGTTCTCAATACATAGACCTATGAAATTAAAAAGATATTTAAAACTAATTATCTTTAACGGAATTTTAATTCCGTTTTCCGTATTGAATGCCCAGAAATTTGAAAATTATAAGCAGGATATTAAAGGTGAAGAAATAGTCATTGAATTAGTAGCAATTGAAGGAGGTGCTTTTTTGATGGGAACAAAAAATTCTTCACGTGATGCTGATGAAAAACCTGCTCATCAAGTAAAAGTAGATGGGTTTTGGATGGGAAAATATGAGATCACCTGGAAACAATACGATACTTTTGTGTATGATCAATTAAATGACGGGCAATTTGAAGACCCTTCAAAATTAAAAAAAATAGGCATAGATGGTATAACTGGAGCAACCGTACCTTATGCTGATATGAGTTTTGGCATGGGAAAAGGATCTTTTCCAGCTGTAAATATGACCCAATATGCAGCACTTATGTTTTGCAAATGGTTAACTGCAAAAACAGGTGTATTTTATCGGTTGCCAACTGAAGCTGAATGGGAATATGTTTGTAAAAAAGGAAAAACCGATAAGGTAAGTAATCTTAAGGATCATGCCTGGTATGAAGATAATTCTGACGAAACTTATCATAAAACGCACTTAAAAAAACCGAATTCCTTTGGAATTTACGATATGTTAGGTAATGTTTCTGAATGGGTATTGGATCAATATAACACAAGTTATTATGCCAGCTCTCCAAAAAAGAACCCATGGAATATTCCTACAAAACTCTATCCTATTGCAGTAAGGGGAGGTTCTTGGATAGATACAGCTGACAAGATCTGCTGTACCAACAGAGATTTTTCAAAAGTAAATTGGAAACAAAGAGATCCACAAATACCTAAAAGTAATTGGTGGTTTACCGATGCAGAATTTGTTGGATTTCGAATCGTACGTCCAAAAGTACAACCCACCGGTAAAGAAATTGAAAAATACTGGCTGGAAGCTATAGAAGATTTTGGAAATTAATTATAAAAAAATTTAATACAATGAAAAACTTATCAAGACGCAAATTTGTAAAAGGTTCAGCTTTGGCTACGGGAGGAATATTCTTAGCTCCTTCAATACTAACATCACAGCCCATGTTCAAAAATGAAAAGATTTTAAAACTTGCTGTTGTTGGATGTGGAGGAAGAGGAACCGGAGCGGTTAGTCAGGCACTTAAAGCAGATGAAAATGTAAAATTGGTTGCAATGGCAGATGCGTTTAAAGATCGACTGGATGATTCTTATAAAAACCTATCCAAAATGTTTCAACCTGGTAAGATCGATGTAAAAGAATCTAAAAAATTTGTTGGATTTGGCTCTTATAAAAAAGCTATTGATGAGGCAGATGTTGTGATCTTAACTACTCCTCCTGGTTTTAGACCTCAACATTTTGAATATGCTGTGTCGCAAGGAAAACACATTTTTATGGAAAAGCCTGTTGCTACAGATGTGGCTGGAATCAAAAAAGTACTGGCTTCGGCTAAGATCGCCAAAGAAAAAAAACTGAATGTAGTTGTTGGTTTACAAAGACATTATCAAACAAGTTACAGAGAAGCCTATAAACACATCAAGGACGGAGCTATTGGAAATATTGTTTCCGGTCAGGTGTATTGGGACGGTGGCGGTGTTTGGGTAAGACCCAGACAGGAAAACTGGACCGAAATGGAATATCAAATGAGGAACTGGTATTACTTTAACTGGCTTTGTGGAGATCATATTTTAGAACAACATATCCATAATATTGATGTTGCCAACTGGTTTATAGGGGAATATCCTGTTAAAGCACAAGGAATGGGGGGGAGAGAAGTGCGAAACGGCAAAGATCACGGACAGATATTTGACCACCACTTTGTAGAATTTGAATACCCAAGTGGGGCTGTTATTTCGAGTCAATGTCGTCATCAACAGGGATGTTTAAATCGGGTTTCAGAAACTTTTCAGGGAACTTTAGGAAATGTGCATACTAGCGGAGGAAGTATGGCTAAACTGAAATCTTATTCGGGAGGAAAAATCTACTCACACAATAAGTCTGAAGATAAAAACCCTTATCAAATTGAACACAATGAACTATTTGCATCTATTAGAAGTGGAGGTTTGATCAGTGATGGTGAAATGGGAGCTAAAAGTACTATGTCGGCTATTTTAGGAAGAATGGCAACCTATTCCGGTAAACAAGTGAGCTGGGAAGATGCTATGAATTCTGATCATAAACTGGTGCCAAATGAAGATTTGCTTTCATGGAAATCTGTTCCACCAGTAACTCCGGATGCATCCGGAAATTATCCAATACCTGTCCCAGGTGTAACTTTACCTTTTTAGTTATGAAACACTGTTTAAAATATTTTAGTTATTTTCTAATCCTTTCAATGTTAATGACCTTCAACGTTTCCGCACAAGAACCTGCAAATATTATGGTTTTTTCTAAGACGGAAGGATTTAGGCACGACTGTATTGAGATAGGAATCAAAAGTATCCAAAAATTAGGAAAAGAAAATGATTTTAAAGTTGATGTGACCGAAGATTCTAATGTATTGATCTCTGGTATTAATAAATATGATATCATTATTTTTCTAAACACAACAGGAGATATTTTAACTGATTCTCAACAAGAAAAATTTGAAAATTATATCAAAAAAGGTGGAGGATTTGTTGGAATTCATTCAGCAGCAGATACCGAATATGATTGGCCCTGGTATGGTAAATTAGTTGGAGCTTATTTTTTAAGTCATCCAAAACAACAACAGGCAACGATCAATGTGGTTAATTCAGAACACTTGTCGACTTCTTTCTTAGGATTGGAATGGAGTAAGTTTGATGAATGGTATAATTATAAGAATATAAATACTGATATCAATGTTCTGATGAAACTCGATGAAAAATCCTATGAAGGTGGTAAGAATGGAGAAAATCATCCTATTGCCTGGTATCATAAATACGAAGGAGGAAGAGTTTTTTATACAGGACGTGGCCACACAAAAGAAAGTTACCAAGACGAAAAGTTCTTAAAACATATATTAGGTGGTATCAATTATGCAATGGGTAGATCAAAATAGATCTTATAAATAACAGGAAACATCATTAATAGTTTTTTTCTTAAACACAATAAAATAATTGACATATGAAAAGAAGGTCATTTCTTAAAAAAGGAGCAGCAACGGCCTCATTTATGGGATTAGGTATCTCAAATATGAGTGCAATGGGTCATTTTGAAAATTCAAAAACATCAATTAATAAAAAATTCAATTTGAATTATGCACCCCATCTAGGTATGTTTAAGAATCATGCAGGAGATGATCCAGTTGACCAGTTAAATTTTATGGCTGATCAGGGATTTTTAGCTTTTGAAGATAACGGAATGAAAGATCGTCCTATTTCCGTTCAGGAAAAGATGGCACAAACCATGGATAAAAGAAACATGACCATGGGTGTATTTGTGGCACATAAAATTTACTGGAAGGAACCAACTTTAACAACAGGCAAGGAAAAAAGCAGAAAAGAATTTTTGCAACAAATTAAAGAATCTGTAACGGTTGCTAAACGGGTTAATGCAAAATGGATGACTGTTGTACCAGGTCATGTAGATATGAGATTGGATATTGGTTTTCAAACTGCAAATGTAGTAGAATCCTTAAAATACGCATCCGATATATTAGAAAAACATGAATTGATCATGGTGCTTGAACCTTTAAACTTTTACAACCATCCAGGATTATTTTTATCTAAAATACCGCAAGCATACGAGGTGTGTAAAGCTGTAGATAGTCCTTCATGTAAGATTCTTTTTGATATTTATCACCAGCAAATTCAGGAGGGAAATTTAATCCCGAATATGAAAATGGCATGGGATGAGATTGCCTATTTTCAAATAGGAGATAATCCCGGAAGAAAAGAACCTACTACTGGTGAGATCAACTATAAAAATGTATTTAAATATATTCATGCCAAAGGATATAAAGGTATTCTTGGAATGGAGCATGGTAATTCTAAAAAAGGAAAAGATGGTGAGTTAGCTGTAATGGAAGCTTATAGGATTTCTGACAATTTTTAAAACTTAATTCTGGCAATCGAATATTTTATGTCATACCCTAAAAATGGGGTTTCATTTAAAAAATAAAACCCCATTACTCAAATAGAATAAACTCAAAAATTAATTACTCAATTACCAATCGTTTAGTGCTTGTACCAAGATCTGATCTTATTTTTACCAAGTAAATAGAAGCTTTTAAAGAAGAAACATCAAATGATCTATAGCTATTATAATTTCCTAAAAAACTCTTAACCTTTCTGCCAAGCATATCATATATTTCAATACTTGTAGCCGTTTTATTCAAAATAAAATTCCCTTTAGCAGGGTTTGGGTATAAAACCAAACCTTCTATAATTATTTCATCTTCACCTACAGCCAGGGTAACTTCACTACTACCATATACTTTGAATTCTCCCGGTTGCAAACTAATAGTTGCGTTAACATTGGTCACAGTAATCGACTGATTGTCATTTAAAAGATCGTACCAAGTTCCTGTTTTTTGAAAAGTTGGGTTAATACTTTGTGTTGTTACACCAAAATTTCCGATGATAGTAATATATCTCATTTCGGGATTAGCAGCATCATCAGTCAGTTGAATTTTCTTTAATCCATTTGTCTTACCAACATCCAAAACAAAATTATCGGTTCTAAATATATCAACCTCTTTTTTAAGTTGGATCAATTTTGTCCATTCATCATATAGATCTTTCCTGTCTGGTTCTGAAAAATAATTCCATAAAATAGGTTTATTACAGACCCTACAAGGATCTCCAATACTAATATCATAACCTAATTCACCAAATTGCCATATCATTTTTGGACCTGGAACGGTAAAATAAAAAGCTCCCGCCATCTCCATTCTGTCTAAAGAAGTGGATAAATTTTTGATACTATAACTTCCACTGGAATTTCCATATTGTAGATTTTTATACATCAATCTTTCTTCATCATGACTTTCCATATAACTTACATTTGCCGGAACTGACCAACCTCTTTCTTTATAAGAAATCCATGAAAAATCAGATTTACCACTATCGTGATATCCCATTGTAGCTTCGTTATAATTGGAATTATGATTACCCCAAACCATGATTCCATTACCTTCATTTAAACGATAATTTACCCATTCGGTTTCTTCAGTATTACCTCCTAAATGTTCAAATATTATATAAAAATCAGTATCTATTTCCCATTGATAATCTGCATATTCTTTTAGTACAGCAACTCTGTCTGCCTGATAAGCTCCTGTACATCCTTCATCAGCACTTGTACAATTTTGTGTAAATCCTTTGGTTA
>JAUVCP010000265.1 GCA_030590765.1 Flavobacteriaceae bacterium
TTAAAGCCCCTAAATTTGTCAATAAAAGTTTTGACTGGATAGAGGATGTAAATCCTTTAAATGGAAAAGAGTAAATTTACCAGAAATATATATTTTGTAAGAATCACCATAGAATTTTTTTTTCTATGAAAATTAAAGACATATAACACCCTACAAATGAAAGCATACAACAACAAAAATAATTATAGATCTACTATCCTGTTTTTTCTATTTGCCATTCTTTTCGCTTTTGGATCACAAGCCCAAAACTCAAACCAGCAGACTACAGATAGTATTCAAGTTGTAGATGAAATTATTTCTATTGGTAATATTTCAGAGGAATCAGAAATATTAGGTCAACGAATCATTGTATTTAAGGAGATTCTTAGACCTAGTACTAAAATTATTGAAGTTGATTCCTTATTAAATCTTGCATCTAAAGAAATTAGTAACAAAAAAGATTCTCTTTTGAAACTTATCGACCATATAAATCGTAGAGATCTGAAAGTAAGTAAAATAGAATGGAAAAAGTATCGTTCAGAGATAAAAAATGCCCAAGATATACTTAAAGATCGTACGGATGAGGTAAGCATAATTAATGATGAATTAGATCTTGCATTAAATAAATGGAGAAAAACAAAGAAAAAACTTGTAAGCTCAAATGTATCTAAAGATGTTTTAACAAGTCTGGATCTGGCTATCCATACACTTGAAGGAATTTCACAACTAACCTACGAACGCTTGAATAGTGTTTTTAGCATTGAAAAAAAACTAACAAAACAGATATTTACCATTGATGATACAATAACAGAGATTGAGTTAGCTGAACTTCAATTGCAAAAAAATTATTTTGTTTTGGATAGTGAGCCTATTTGGAAGTCTAAAAATATAGGAATAATGGTTTTAGATTCAACAACAGTAGAATCTAATAGTTTTTCAGAACGGGTTCAATCTGAATTAAAAAAGAATAAGGATCAAATAAAAGAATTCATATCACAAAATGCTAAAACTGCAATATTGCAAGTTCTTTTTATTTTAACACTTCTTGCATTAATAATCAGAGTAAACAGTAACTGGAAAAATCATGTAAATGAATTGATCAATCCAATCGAAAAACAGGCAAAGATCATTCTTTCCAACCCCATATCCGCTTCCGTAGCTCTTGGAGTATTAATTTCGGCCTTTTTCTATGACAGGCTTGTTCCTGCATTTGCTGAGCTTCATGTTTTATTGATTTTAACTGGAACTGTGATCCTATTACCAAAACTTACAATTAAAAGTTTTAGACTCTTTCTTTATTTGATCTTTTTCGTTTATCTCTACCATACTTTTGAAGAATTAATGGATTCTAAATCGAATATATTTAGGTGGGGTATGATTATGGAGGCTATTGTTTTAATCATATCACTTGTGTTAGGGGCAAGAATAATGAGAAAAACACCTGAAAAGTTTAAACCAATTTACCGAATATTTAAAACACTTGTCCCTTTTTATATTTTGATCATATTCGTTTCAATCATTGCAAATATAATTGGAATGGTTAGTTTTTCTAAGTTATTAATTACGGGTATACTTACCTCTACGGTACTGGGAATGGTTGTTTATCTTTCGGTAAAAATAGTTACCAGTCTTGTTGTATTATTTTTCAAACTACGTAAAGACTATAATATCCAGACCTTATCAACTATGGTTAATGCCACCAATCAGAGAGTTCAGCCAATTCTAAGCTGGGTGGGTTTATTTGTTTGGTTCATGTTCACTTTAAAAGGATTTGATATTTATAATTTTATTTTTGCAGGGATCAATGATTTGATGCTGGTGACTTGGAAAATTGGAGAAATGATGATTTCATTAGGTGGAATACTTGCTTTTTTGACTATTTTCATTGTAATGCTCATCCTTGCAAAACTAGTTGCATCCCTATTTCTTGATGATTGGATGATCAAAATACTTCCTCGTGGAGTTGCTCCTGCTATCTCACTTGTTTTAAGAATAGTTATAGTTGGTATTGGCTTATATATGGCACTATCAGCTGCTGGTATAGATTTGAGTAAACTAGGATGGATGCTTGGGGCTTTAGGTGTAGGTATAGGTTTTGGACTACAGAATATTGTTTTGAATTTTATCTCAGGCCTTATACTCGCTTTTGAAAGGCCTATAAATCTTGGTGATACTATTGAAATTGATCAGGAAATGGGAATTGTTACCAATATTGGTATTAGGTCAAGCAATATTAAATCTTATTCAGGTTATGAAGCTATTATCCCAAATGGTGATTTGATCTCAAAAAAGGTTATTAATTATACTTTAAGTAATCGAGACAGAAGGAGTAAAATAATTATGAAAACCGCTCCAAATGCTGATCCTGAAAAAGTTATGACTTTGTTTGATGATGCAGCTTCAGGGGATTCTAGAACACGTGAAAATCCTACACCTAAAACCTATTTTTATGGTTATGATGAAGAAGGAAATTTAAGTTTTGCATTATATTATTGGACAACTTTTTCAGACACCCTTAATACAGATAATTCAATCTCGTTGAAAATCTTTGCTAAATTAAAAGAAGAAGGTATTCAGGCTCCTGCTCCGGTTAGACGGATTGTTAAGGAGTAATAAGAGTCTAAATTTTAGATAATTATAGCGTAAAATTAACCATTTTACGAATAAACATATCTTAAAAACACAAACTCCTATTTTAATTTAGCACTGTATTTTTTAACAAACTTATCCAACTTCGGATTGATCACGGCCCTGCAATATCCTTGGTTTTTATTGTTATTATAGTAATTCTGATGATAATCCCCTGCTATATAAAACTTAGAATAAGGAGTGATTTCTGTAACAATTTTATCATCATAAACTTTTTCCTTATCCAATTGTTCTATCATCAATTCAGCATCTTTCTTTTGAAAAGAAGTATGATAAAAAATTGCCGAACGATATGGTGTACCTACATCTGCACCTTGACGGTTTAATGTTGTTGGATCATGTGTATAAAAAAATACATCTAAAAGCTCTCTATAAGAAATAATCTTTGGATCATAGGAAATTTGTATGGCTTCAGCATGACCGGTTGTTCCACTACAAACTTCTTTATAACTAGGATTTTTCACGAATCCACCTGTATAACCAGGTAATACTTTTTCAACGCCTTTTAGCCGTTGAAATATAGCTTCTGTACACCAAAAACACCCATTACCAAAGGTGGCAATTGCTAAATGATCATTCATATGCTTTTTATTCTTTTGTGCCGACAAATTAAGTGATAAAAAAATAATTACAATTACAAGTATGGTATTATTTTTCATATGTTACTTTTTTCACTCAGACGAACCAACTGCATGCACTTTACAAATATTTGATCAATTATTTGGTATTAATTTTTGTGGAAACTGGATCAAACTTTCCGCTCCGTTTATACTAACACTTGCAACACCAAAAAAATAGTTATCAATTACAATATTTTTAAGTGTATAACTGGTTTGTTTCCCAATAAATCTGCTTTTTTGCCATTGAGGAGAAGTGGTATCTCTCCAGTAGATCTTATATCCAATTAAATTCATATCATCCACCTCATCCCATTGCAAGGTCGTAGATGGTTGAACTGCTCCACCTATCATCAAATTTTGAGGTGTTTGAGGTGCAGAAGCTAAAGATGCCAATGTCAAAGCATTGACTGCCGTTAATTTAGCTGCATAATCAAAATCGACTCCCTCGATCACATCTCCATATTTAATGCCATTTTCTTCTCTAATATCCTGATGCTGACGATTGTAATTTTCATGCGTTTCCATAATCCTCACTCCACTAAAGCCCTCATCATTAAAAGGTCTGTGATGCCCTCCCCTTCCAAAACGATCCAGACGATAGATCATTATGGCATCTAAATTAGTCATATAATCATCAGTGATCTTATCAATATAACGTGCTAATTGCCTTGACGGACCATCTACCTCTCCACCATAATATCGCATTCCTTTTCTCTGTCTTTCTGTCATTGTCATAGAAATAGCTTCCGAAAAAACTCTAAAAGTACTATTGTCAATAACTCCATCAATTCCCTGAATATTTCCAATCATATCATTGTTTAATACTCCAATAATATTCCAGCCTTCTTTTTTTGCCACTTTAGCCATGTGTTTTCCACCATACAAACCTTGCTCCTCTCCCGACAAGCCAACATAAATAATTGAAACAGGAAACTTATATTTAGTTAAAACCCTTGCAGCTTCCATAGTCCCGGCCATCCCTGATGCATTATCATTAGCTCCCGGTCCGGTTGATCTAAAATTATTTGGATCCGTTACCCTTGAATCAATATCACCAGACATGATCAC
>JAUVCP010000102.1 GCA_030590765.1 Flavobacteriaceae bacterium
GTAAAGCAATGAAAAGCAGTCAAAAATATCCTTTAGAAAAATTAATTCATGTTGATGAATTTACTGTTGGAGGAAAAGAAGAAGGTAAACAAGGAAGAAGTTATGATACAAAAAAGAAAAAGGCAATCATCGCAGTAGAATTAACGAATAACAATAAAGTTAAAAGAGTTTATATCAAATCAATTGCTGACTATTCAGCAAAATCATTAACACCTATATTTGAAGAACATATAAGTACATCTGCTAAAATAATCACTGATAGATGGAGAGGGTACGAACCTTTAAAAGAGAATTATGATATTGAACAGGTATATAGTAATAATGGAGCAAACTTTAAAACACTACATGTTATGATTATGCAAGTTAAATCTTGGTTGAGAGCAATTCCTACCCATGTAAGTAAATGGCATATTCAAGCATACTTTGATGAATTTTGTTTTAGAATTAATCGGTCTCAATTTAAAACTAGTATCTTTCATAAAACTATTAATAGAATGGTAGAAAGCAAACCAATATATCAAAATCAAATAAAACAGATACTAAGCGTATAACTCAATTAATTAATTCAAAAAAGATGAATACTAAAATAATAATAGCAGATGACCATAAAATATTTATTGATGGATTGAGATCTATCTTATCAAAAAAAATTGGACTCACAATTGAAGGAGAAGCAAAAAATGGATTTGAAATTATCAAACTATTGGAACAAGGTTGTAAACCAGATATCGTTATTACAGATATTAGAATGCCAATTATTGATGGTATTTCACTTACTAAAATATTAGCAAAAGAATATCCAAATATTCCGGTTCTTGCTTTAAGCATGTACGACCAAAGTGCTGATGTTGTTGAGATGTTAGAAGCAGGTGCTAAAGGATATCTAACCAAAGATATTGAAATAGAAGAGCTGGTTCAAGCTATTCATACTATTGTAAAAGGTGAGTATTACTTTAGTAAAAATTTACCTAAAGATATAAAATCATGGTTCGATATTGATCATGATTCAGGTGAACATATCTTAACCAGGAGAGAAAAAGAAATTTTACAACTTATATCTAAAGGCAGAACAACTTTACAAATGGCACAACAATTAGAATTAAGCCGGTTTACTATTGACACCCACAGGAAGAATATTCATAAAAAATTAGGTATAAAGTCAAATACTGGTCTGGTAAATTATACATTAAAACATTTAGGATGATTATTCTAAATAAACTTAAATTTCAATCTTCTTCTCCAATAGTTATTATTTCTGCTTGCATTTGGTAAAGGTAATTGGTGATAGAGGAAATGGCAAAAGTTTTTAAGCACAAAAAAAATATCCATAATTAAATATTGTACTTTGGTCAATTAATTTCTAAGGTTTAGATAATGAATTTCAAAAATATAATATTCAATATTTTCTTGCTTACAAGTCTATTATTGGTTTCATGCAGTGACGATGATAATTCATCTGGTAATGAAAAACAGGATGTAAAATTTAATACATTTTCCTTCCTACATCAAAATAATCCAAGCCTGAATACTAATTACGGATTCTTAATTGAGGATAATAAAATAAGCGGAAGACTTCCTTATCAAGCTGATATAAAGAATCTGATAGCTACATTCACTTATGACGGTTCAGAAGTTCTAATCAACAATGAGCAGCAAGTTAGCGGAATAAGCTCAAATGATTTTTTAAATGTTTTAACTTATACTATAAACAACTCAAAAGGTAAAACATCAGCAAATGAAGTTGATGTAACCTATTTTACAGGATTACCGATCGTTTATATCCATACCGAAGGAGGTGTTCCTATTGATTCTAAAGAAGAATATCGTAAAGGTAATGTTAACCTTGTTGGAGGTAGAAATTTTATGGATATGGAGTCTTCAGAAATGAAGATAAGAGGAAGAGGTAATTCAACATGGTGGGTAAGTGATAAAAAACCATACCAGCTTAAGTTTTCGGAAAAAACGGAATTCCTGGAAATGCCAGAAGACAAAAAATGGATCTTTCTTGCTGAATTTTCTGATAAATCTTTAATGAGAAATAAGATTGCTTTTGAATTAGGGCATCTGAGTCAGCTGGACTGGAGCCCCCAAAGCACTTATGCAGAAGTAATTGTGAATGATGAATATGTGGGTACCTACAACATTTCACAAAAAGTGGAAGAGAGTGACAATAGAGTAGCTATAGGAGATACCGGTTATTTGTTGGAAATTGATCAATTGGACAGACTGGATCCTGATGATGTTTACTTTAGAACAAATAAATTCTTAATCAATATCAAAGAACCTAACTTAGAATATGGCAGCAGCGAATTTAATTATGTTAATGATTTATTGAATAAATTTGAAGAGGTTTTGATGGGTGATGACTTTACCAATCCAGAAACGGGTTATGCAAAATATATTGATGTAGATAGTTTTATTGACTGGTATTTGATCAATGAAATTACAAAGAATCAGGATTCAAGAGATTTTTCGAGTATTTTTTTAAATGTTATTTCAGGTGAAAAAATAAAGATGGGTCCTATCTGGGATTTTGATCTTTCTTTTGGAAATGTAAATTATTCTGAATGTGAACATCCTGAAGGTTTTTGGGTAAAGCACCACCACTGGTATGCAAGACTGTTTGAAGATCCTGTATTTAAAAATAAAGTAAAGGAACGATTTGGCTATTTTAAAAATAATCAGAGTTCTATTAATGAAAAAATAGATTTATTTGAACAACAGCTGCAATGGGCACAATATGAAAATGATAAAAAATGGAATTTATTTGGAAGATATGTATGGCCTAATCCCGTGTTTTTCAACTCACATAAAGAAGAAGTTACACACCTAAAAGACTGGTATACAAAGCGTATGGATTGGTTAGACGATGCTTTTAAAGATCTTTAAATATTACCATAAATAGTATGTTATCATTTCTTTGTGTTTTCCCAAAGTTTTTCATTTTTAGCGAGATCCTTTAAGAAGCCTCCTGAGATATCTGTTTTCCCCTAATTCAGCCCACAAGCGAAAAGAGTTAACAACAAAAACAAGCATTATAAACCCAAAATAGAACTTGTTTTCTTGGTATCAAAAAACAAATCCTTTTATGATATTGATATAGTATATCTTATTAGCAATATTAAAACAAACCATCAGGTGTAATCCCTAACCATTTAAAATACGTCATAGCCATCAAAATTGACATTCCCCAGGCAATAAACTGCATGGTAATACCATACTTAAAAGCATCAGACATGCTATACATATCAGTTGAGTATAATAGTAATGCTGGTTTACTGTTAAAAGGCAGTGTATACACATGCTCAATTAACATTGCTACAGGAAATGCAAGACTCATTATAGGAAAACCAAAACGAACTGCAACACCAATCGCAATGGGAATAAATATCATTGATCGCATGGTTTTTGATTGCATAAACAAAGCACTAAAGACCATTCCTCCGGTTAGCACAACATACAATAACCAAAACGGAGTATTAGCACCAAAACCCATAGCATCAAAAGCTGCGTTTACAGAGATTTGAGGCAGATCGGTTACTTTAAATCCAGCTCCCAATGTATACGCTCCTGCTGAGAACAACAACAGGTGCCATGGTATATCTACATCATTCCATTTAACTATTCCTATATTAGGCAATAAAGCAACAATCCCCCCTACAAAGGCAACAGCAGTCGGACTAATACCATGATATCTATCTGTCACCCAAAGTGCTAAAATACTTCCGAAAATAAACAAGGCTTTTATTTCCTGAAAACTCACAGGTCCTAATTTTTTAAGTTCCTTCTTTAGGCTATCCATACCTCCTTCTATTTGAGGCTTTCTCTCTTCCGGTTTTAATGGAAAAATAATCTGGGTTCCAATAAACCAACCGATGATCATTAATAACATGGCTACCGGAAATGCTGCTTCCATCCATTGAGAGAAAAAGATATCTTTCCCAATAGCTCCTGCTATTAAAGAGGCTGCTAACAAATTAGCTCCTGATCCTGTTAAAAAAGAGGATGCTCCCATATTGTTTTGAAACAGATTCTGTAAAAGAACATTTCGTCCAAAATTATTTTTGTTTTTACTTGTACCTCCATAAATTGCTGCCACAACCATGAACACAGGTAACAATATTGCAGCCTTTGCTGTGGTTGCTGATATAAACAAGGACAATACGACATTGATAACCAAAAAGCTGAAAATTACCGAGTTCGCATTATGTCCAAACTTTATAATAAACCAAAGTGCAAATCGCTTTGCTACACCGGTTGCTACTAGCATACTAGCTAATATAAACGACATGATATTCAACCACATTACCTTATGACCTAACTGATGGTATGCATCAACTTCTGGCAAAGTACCAGTTAACACCAGTGAAATAATTAAAATTAGTGATGTTAAATAATTTGGAATTGCTTCGGTAATCCATAAAATAAGAGATGCTGCAAATATAGCAAGCATTGCCCTATTTGAATGAATGAATTGTTCCATACCAATTGCATCAAAATTCTCTTTAGCACTCGCACTTAATTTGGAAACATCAAAATTCTTTAAAAAAGAAAGGTCAAATACATAAAGAATCAGAACAAAAAATATAATAGCCAAAGGAGCTCCTATTTTTACTAAAAACTTTTCGAATTTGGATTTTTCCCTTACCGGAAGTTTTTCCATTCGGTAATTGTTCATATCCAGAACATCAAATTCTTTCTCTTCTTCTCTTTGTATAGATTCTACCATTTAATTTTAGTTTCAGATTTTGTGTTTTGAGTTTCAGGTTTAAAAAAAACCAAATTAGAAACTCTAAACATACTAAATTTATTAGTATAATTTGAGGGCTACCTGAGTTGATCGAACGGCCCTATTAAATATTACCAGTTTTTATATGGATTTTTCATTAACATAGAGTTGTAATACTTTACTTGTCCTGTCACTTCTTCTCCCAACCATTCAGGTTTGGTGAATTCAGTATCTTCACTTGGTAATTCAATTTCAGCTACAGTTAACCCTATATTTTCCCCGTAAAACTCATCCACTTCGAATACAAGATCGCCATCAGCCTTAACGATAAAACGTGTTTTATCAATAGTACCAGGCTCACTAATAGCCAATAAGGCATTTGCATCTTTAATTGATATTTCTTTTTCCCATTCAAAACGTGAAGCACCACTTTTATTTCCAATACCTTTTATCGTAAGAAAACCTTTATCACCTTTAATTCTAACACGAACCGTTCTTTCGGGAACTGTAGAAAGGAATCCCTGTACTATTTTTGTTTCTTTTATAACATGTTTTTTATAATCACCTTTTACCAAAAATTTTCTTTCAATTTCTCTATTTGCAATAATAATTGTGTTTGTGGTTTAGGGTTTAGGGTTTAACTTAAAGCCTAAACTTGTAACCCGGAATTTAATTAATTTGCTAATGGTTTATTGATCCAACCAATAACTCTTTTGATAGCTTGTAAATAATTTAGGTTTTCAAAACCTTCTAATTTACAATCCTCGATTGTTTTTAAGATATCAGCTACTTCAGTAGATTCAGAGTTGATCGTAACAACTTTAGCGCCATTGATCAAAACATTTCCAACTTCACAAATGGTATCATTAACCATGAATCCATAACGTTGTTTATGAACTTTCACCCCTTGTAAATCAGAATGAGCATCAATCATACCAAGAAATTCTTCAAGAGTATATGAGTCTTTCTTTAACTTGGGCATTTCTACTTGGAAAGCCGGAAAAACATCATTTTCTAATACTTCTTTAGCTATTGGAAACTCCCCTTTCATCAAAGGATTCCATTGTTCTAAACCATCAACAGTTTGCACATAAGTTTTGATATCCATTTTACCATCACGAATTTTAGTATTGTTGATATCATTTGTTTTTGAGAGTATATATATTTCATCAGATGCTCTTTCCCATACTTTTTTTGGAACAGGACCAGACAAACGAGCCATTAATTTAGCCGATTCGTCGAAGTTTTGTCCAAAAGTTCTAAACTCAAATCTGGGTTTAGAGATCTCTCCAATTTTCATTTCTGGTTTTGCCATAATTTTTTATTAATTTTTTAGTTTTGTGGTTTTTTATAGATAAAAAGTTTTTCTTCAGCATCACTTATCAGGTATATTTTATCTTTTGAAATTGCAATCCCCTCAGCTTGAGTAACTTTAATTGAATAACTTCCAATAAGGTCTCCTTTAAGCGTACATTTATTTATTGTTTTACTTTGATCGCTAACGATCCATAGTTCTTTTGATCCGTTATCATAGAAAATCCCTGAATAATCAGATGCAAAATTCAGATCATATTCAGCGGAAACCGTAAAATCACTCCTTAGCCTGATCAATTTCCCAGGATTTTTTTCATTCAGAATAAATATAGCGTTTAAATTTTCTGCAAAAGCGACACCTTCTAATCCACTGTTACTATCCATATTTTGATAATTGATCCTATGCTTTACGAAAGTTTCTGAACTCATATCAAATTCAACAAGCTCTTTACTTCTTTCTTCTGCCAGTAAAAGTTTGACTCCCTTGAAAGTAGAAACACCTTCCAGATCATCTCCTTCATATTTGTATATTTTTGTTATTTCACCTTTTATAGATAATTTATAAACTTTTGCCGTATGATCACTCACCGTATACAAAACAGTTCCTGAACTATTAATTGCTAATCCTGATGGTTCAGCAACTAAAACATCAAATGTTGATATCAACTCCAGATCATCTTTTTTATCTTCACCTCCTCCATCATCACTATCACTACAAGATATAGCAACAAATGATAAAAGTAAAATAACAAAAAGGTGATTTTTAAGCAATTGCATGATAAATATAAAATCAGCTTATGACCATTGATCATAAGCTGATTTTTTAAAATTATTCTTTTACAACTACACTCCAGGTAGCTGGATCATCTTTGATATCTCCATCAAATTCACCAGAGGTCTTACCATACGTATAGTACATTTTATCTCCTGCTCCATCTTTAGCTCTCATATACCAGGAAACTTCATCTCCTGCTGCAAGATCAGCTGTTGGAATAGCAAAATTATATATATTATCACCTGTTGGCAATTCACCTTCCCATTCTATGGAATGTCTATCATTATCTTCTACATAAGTAGCAGGATCATAATTAATGATATAGTAAAATTTAACTTCTTCTATACCATTTTCATATGCTACATTAACATCATATTTGAGATCTGCACCAGCATCATTTGTTACTACAAGATCAGAGAATCCGTTTACTGGAGCAATTGGAATTTCACCAACTGTAACC
>JAUVCP010000068.1 GCA_030590765.1 Flavobacteriaceae bacterium
AAACAATTATCTAACCAGTTTTCAAATTCTTTATCTCCTCCCATTTCCTCTATCAATCCATTGATACCCTGTGGGGCAAAAGTGGAATATTGATAGGCATTTGCTTCGGTATAATGACCAGTA
Organism: Flavobacteriaceae bacterium; assembly: GCA_030590765.1. Lineage (GTDB taxonomy): Bacteria > Bacteroidota > Bacteroidia > Flavobacteriales > Flavobacteriaceae > Lutimonas. The sequence continues at coordinate 124 of JAUVCP010000068.1, forward strand.
GTTTTCATTGGGTCAAAATTGGGAACAAATTGAAAATTACTTTTTCTACCCACCATAAAATTCTCTTTTTTTGAAAAGGAATTCTTGTAAAAATCACCACGCTGACTAAAATAAAGTAAATCTTTTTCATTGAAATCTTTTGCCAGTCGGGTTACACACCAATCGTCATAACTATATTCTAAAGATCTTGAAACATTCTGACCTTTAAGATCATAGGGAATAAAGCCATAATCCAGATACAATTGTTTACCTGTTCTGTCCAGATCATTTGCTAGTTTTTTCATAGCCTCATAAGCTTTTGGTACATTGTAATCTCTAATTCCTTTTACATAAGCATCTGCAAGAACGGATAAAGAATGATATGCAATCATGGGAGGCTGCTCTCCTTGAACACCGTTAAATTCCATGATCAACATTCTGCCATTATGATCATATCTTGATAAAAAAGTTCTAATGAATTGAGAAGTTCTATCTCTGTTTACCAAGGTGTATAATGGGTGTAAAGCCCTAAAAGTATCCCATAAGGAAAAGTTGGTATAATTATCAAAATTAGTTGCAGTATAAATTTCTCCACTTTCACCACGATATTTTTTATCTACATCCATATAAATATTTGGATGGATCATGGCATGATAAAGAGCCGTATAAAAGATGATCTGCTCGGTTTTAGTTCCTCCTTCTACCTCAATTTTACCTAATTCTTTATTCCATGCTTCTTTTGATTGTTTTAGAGTTTTTTCAAAATCCCATCCTGATAATTCTGTTTTAAGATTGTTTCTTGCTCCATCTATACTTACCATGGAAATTCCTACTTTTAGGAGAATAATTTCTTTTTTTTCAGTCTCAAACTTAAATATTCCTTTGATGTTATTACCCTTAACGGAATTGGAATTACTTGCCAATTTATCATTATTAATTATTTCAAACTCTGAAACTGGTTTTGAAAATTCTGCTACAAAATACACACTGTTATCCGATCCTGAAATTTCATTATCATTTATTTCTAAAGATCCATGAGCCAGTTTTAAAACAATTGCTGACTGTTTAGACTGTGGGAAAGTATATTTATGAAGTCCTGTTCTAATTGTCGAAGTCAATGCTACTTTGATATGGTAATCATCTAAAAGCACACCATAATATCCTGGTGAAGCTTCCTCATCACTATGCCTAAAATGAGACTCAAAGTTCTGTTTTTTATCCAGAATTACAGGCATAAAATTTACATTTCCACGAGCAGTATTTCCTCCTCCTGCCATTCCGCTAACATGTGTATGTGTAAAACCTTTGATCGTACCTGAGTTCATATCTTTTTCATAACTGGAATATGGACCTAGCTGTACCATTCCATAAGGCATCACAGGACCTAAAAAAGTATTGCCGCTACCAACCGTACCAATAAACGGATTAACTAAATATGAATAATTTTTATTTGTTGGATTTGAGCAACTATTTAAAGAAATGATTGTGAAAAGAAATAGAAGAAATTTCAATATTTTCATATATAATGTATTGTTTACAAATATTTGCACATGAATCAGCTTTAATCATCAATTTTTTAAAAGATCAAACAATTCTTCGTTTTTCAGGATCCCATTCAACTTTTCTGCCTTCAACATACGATTTATGCACCATCAAAACTGCAGCAGTATCTTCAAAGGCTTTTTCAATATCACATCCGGTTGTTCCTCCATGACGAATTACATCAATCCATTCTTTCATATGTAAATGTGTAATATCCATACTTTTTCCTCCAACTTTGGTTCCTACCAAACCACGTTCAGTATAATACTGTTCTGTTGCAGAGGATATGGCATCTACATTGATTTTATTATTCTTCGTATTAGGATAGGTATAAAATGGAACATCCTTACTGATCAAACCACTGTCAATCTTATTTTTGTATTGTTGAGAATCTTTATTTGCCAGAATTTCTAAAGAATTTCCAACAGTCATACTTGCATCAGATCCCATAAAAACTCTACCTCTTGATCTACTATTTGCTAAAGAAGCACTGTATAGCATTGTAAATTTTCTATCAGTAAATTCAAGGACAGATTGAAAAGTATCAGGCATATCCCTTTCTTCTTTATAATAATATATTCCTCCCGAAGAAACTACTGATTTAGGTATTCCAAAACCCATGATCTGATTCAAAGCATCTACTTCATGCGAAAATAATTGACCGGCAAGTCCGGTATCATAAGCAAACCATCTTGCCCATCCATAATATCGCTCGATACTAAAAGGAACTTTAGGTGTATTTCCTAACCATTGTTTCCAGTCAATACTATTTAGATCTCCAGGTTTGCGTTTACCGTTTCCATCCAAATGTCTGATCCAGGCTCCATGTGAAGAATTTCTATTAGTGGTGGTTTCAATGAGTGTTACATTACCAAGAATATTCTTTTCAATAATCTCTCTTGCCTTTTTAAAGGTTTCATTTTTACTGTTTTGATGCCCAAGCTGGAAAACAACACCACTTTTTTTAACAGCAATATAAACTTTATGCATTTCATCTTCCGTTAAGGTCATTGCCTTTTCGCAGTAAACATGTTTTCCGGTATTAACTGCATCAATGGTCATTTGTGAATGATGAAAATCGGGAGTAGCAATAATTACTGCATCAATATCCGGATTTGCTAAAAGATCCTGATATCTTTTATAACGCTTAACATTTTTATTATTAATAGGTTGACCATTAGGCTGATAACCTTCGGAAGCTATTTGAATACCCTTTTCAGCACGCATATCAAAAACATCACAAATTCCGATAACTTGCACATTTAACATATGCTGATTTTGGTATCTTTCCAGTTTTTTTATTGCTCCTTGATCATTCTTGCTGGCTTTTTTAGCGAGCTCCTTAAAAGATTCTGGTTCAACAAAACCTGCAGCTTTCAATAAAGCTGCACCTCTTCCTCCCACTCCGATTATTCCTAAGCGGACAAGTTTTTCTGAACTGCCCATTGAGTTTTCCGGAAGAATTGACGGTGCATCTGTCAACCCAAGATCCAACTGTACTACCTTATTCTTTGCTTCGTCAAAAGCTTTATTTTTCAAGCGATCATAGGTAAATGCCCCTAATAATGGTAATGCTGCTAGCCCTTTTAAGGCATTTCGACGAGAAATCGAATTATTCGAATTTTCTTTAGATTTTTTATCAGCCATTTTTTTGTTCCTCTTTTTTATTTTGTTATTAAGAATATTTTTTAATCATATTATTAAAGTTAATTTTCTGATCTTTCATAGCTTTTAATATATCTGCTGGATGTGTATGGCATTCTAATAAAAGCCATCCATCATAATCCATCCTCGTTAAAGAAGATAAAAGTTCAGGATAGGGATAATCTGTCCTGTTTAATTCTCTTGTATGGATTGTTTTACCTAACCTGTTCTTTAACAGGTTAAAATTATATTCAAATCCTTTTCCTTCAAGGTCTTCTTTATTACAATTCCAGCAAGCCCCAACATTAGAATTGTCAGCTACATCCAGGATCTGTTTTAAAACTTCAGGGTTCTGAGTTCCTCTTCCATGCACTTCTAATCGAATTTCCTGTCCAAAATCTGCTCCATAAGCAGCTACTTCGTTCAAGGCTTTACCAATTTGTTCAATAGTTTTTTCATGAGGAATATCATCGTGCAAATGGTTTGGTCTGACTTTTACACCTGATCCCCCAACATCATGACTCAATCTTATGAATGCTTTGGTGTTTTCAATTGCCTTTCTTACCAACACCGGATCTTTTTGATCAAATTCTTCAGCACTACCAAGCCCCACTAATTTGACATTACTGTTCTTGTACCTTTTTTTAACCTCTTTGCGCTCTTTTTTACTCATTGTGATCTCAACACCATGAGCGTGAGTCGATCTAAGTTCAACTCCTTGTATTCCAGATTTCTCACAATTTTTAATAATTTCTTCATTGGTCCATTCTTTGGCCCAAAGGTAAGTGACCAAACCAAGTTTAATCTGACTGTCATTTTTTAAAATATTTGCATAATTATGAAAAGGTAAGCTGGATACAAAAATACCTGCAGCTGCTGATTTTTTAATAAAATTTCTTCTCTGTAATTGATTTTTATTCATAATTATGATTTTGAAATTAATTACTGGATGATAAAATTATCATATTCCATATCTAGTGCACCTTTATTATGTTTACCATCTAATACCTCAATTCTGTAATCAAAAGTAACCTCGGCATTTGGTTTTAAAGTGAAATTTAATTCTTCTTTACCTTCACTAAATATTTTTTGTCCCAGAGGATTAGCTGCAAATAGACCATAACCACGAGCATGCCAATAAGTTGGATATCCCACATTTTTAGGTTGATCCATGATTACCACAGTAACTTCTTTATCATGCAATGTTCCGGTTAACGCAACCCATTTTGCTCTTTTTCCCCAAACATCTGTTCCTTCAATACCCTCCCTACTCAAATAATGGCCTGTAACTCCTTTATTATCAAAAACAGGTACATCTGTTTTTTTACCATGAGCATCACTTAAAGTTACCGGTTTATTACTTGGGTGTTCTAATTGGCGAGCTGTTCTGATAGCAATCATTCCCTCTTTATTGTCTTTAAATACAACTGACTCATCCACAGCTGTTAAGGTAACATTTCTATCGATCATTCTCTTGCCATTTGATGCATAGAAAATAAATTTGGTTTTTTCTTTTAATAATACTTTTCCGTCAGGTTTTAACCAGTTAGCAGTTACAATCAATTCACCTTTTCCCTTATCACCTTTCATTTCAACGATCTTTTCATGACGGATCGTTCCCATTTCATTTTCTTTTTCCTTTGCTATAGCATCAGAATTATTCCAGTAATCTAAGCCATTTACATCTCCATAATTAAACCATGCACCAATATGATGAGGATGGTCAGTTCTTTCATTAGACCTTGGATCAATTGGAAATCCGCGAGTGATCGCTTCACCATTAGCTGAAATAATTGGGTATAACGTAGTTTTTTTTAACACCGATAATTGATCTGTGTATAGATAAGATGTAAATAATTTACCATCAACCAATACATCAATTTTTTTATCGTTTTTATTATCAACCAATTTAATTTCATTTTGAGGAGCTTTGTCCTTTTCAGAATCCTCTTTCTTTTTATCAGAACAGCTACTATAAAATAAGCTCATAAACAGGATTGGAATAATAATTTTGATTGTTTTCATTATGTGATTTATATTATTAGAGAATAAAATTTAACCAATACTATTGAATTAGAAATTCATACGACAACCAAAAGTCATCGTATGAATGCATTAATTTAAACTTTGTCAGGAACTGTATAATCTTTTCTATAATCCCTTGTAAGCATTTTATTAGCTTCTTTATCCTTGGTAAAAGACTCCTCTTTACCATCAAGTCTCAGCTCCCTTCCTAATCTATAGGAAACATTAGCTATTAATGGTAATACAGTTGACATATGACCTGTTTCAACATCACAAGTTAGATCAGAACGGTTACCACTTCTTACTGCAGCGATAAAATTATCGAAAATAGCACTACCACCACCTCCGGTAAGATCCATTGGGTTGTAAGAATCATCTTTTTCTCCAGACGTTGGTCCGGCATCATTTTTCCTTCCAAAGAAAGTTTGCCAGTTACCACCTGAATCGATCTGCATCCATCCTTCAGTACCTAAAACAATCGTTCCAATTTTAATTGGAGTCGCTTTTGTCGTAGCCGAAATTTTTCCATCTCCAGTAAGATTAATATCGGGTAAAAGAACTCCTTCTGGATTGGTGTACAATCCACGTGTTCCAAATTCCAATATTTTACCATCAGCATATTCAAAAAGTGAAGTCTGAGTGTTTGGCGTTTCCTGAGCAGATTTATATTTAAAATAGTTCCCCATTGAATTAACCCGAACTGGTAATTCGTCTTTACCTAAAGCCCATCTCGCCACATCAAATTGATGAGGTCCCTGATTTCCTGTATCGCCATTACCATAATCCCAATGCCAGTGCCAGTTATAATGGAATCTATTTCTGTTAAATGCACGCTTTGGTGCAGGACCTAACCACATATCATAATGTACATTTTTCAAATAAGCTTCTGTATAAGGAGTTTGATAACTATCCGTTTCCAAATTCATTCTAAACTTTTCTCCTGCTTTCATAGGACCATCAGGATAAATTCCGATATCTGCTCTAGGTTTAAAACATAAACCTCGGGTCATATAAACTTCTCCTAATTTTCCGTCACGAATAAATTTAATAGCTCTGTTGGTATTCAAAATTGAACGATTTTGGAATCCCACCTGAACCATTACATTATATTTTCTTGAAGCCTCGATCATTTTTCTGCCTTCAAAAACATTATGAGAAGATGGCTTTTCAACATATACATGTTTACCCGCCTGTGCTGCCCACACTGTTGATAGTGCATGCCAGTGATTTGGGGTTGCTACAGAAACTGCATCTATTTCTTTATCATCAAAAACTCTTCGCATATCCCATTCTGTCTGAGGTCTGTAACCGGCTAATTTCTCCACCTCATCTAATCTGCGTTTGAACTGGTTCTCATCAACATCAACTAAATATTTTAAACGAACATTATTCATTTTTGCAAAATTATTAATGTGACTACCACCTCTTCCTCGAATTCCAATAACCGCCATTTGAATAGTATCATTTGACCCAAGAATCCTTCCGTAAGACAAAGCACTTGATGATAAGATTGCAACACCCGCTAATCCGGCAGAACCTTTTTTAATGAATTTTCTTCTGGTAATTGTTTTTTTCATAATACTTTGATTTAGGAATGTTATTTTTATTTTACATCAACTCATTCACAAAACGTATATTTCATTAAAGCTAATTTTATCGCAAAAAAGCCAACTCATTGTTTAAATTTAAAATAATTGAATTGATTTCTAACAAATTAACACAATAAAACCTCAAAAGGTTACATAAATATTATTGTATTTACATTAATATTTAACTTTTTGGATCATTCAAATCTAAAGGATACAATAAATGCGATCGTTTTTTTAAATAGTAACTATGCCTACATCCAGACCCTCTAAACTTATTTTTTGAAGAATATGACTATTCATAATAATTGTAAATTGTTGTTTTTCTTCATTGAGGTTCCACAAAAGTGCTTTTTTGGCAGAAGGATACCAAGAAAATATAACCGGTGTATCTCCATCAACATAAGGAATATTTTTAAGAGAGGGAATAATACTTTTCTTAAATGCAAAAATATCATCAGGGGTTTCTTCCATTTCAATAAAATTATCACCCATAACTTTTGCTTCTTTCCGTACGATCAGATTATTACTCTTTGCCACTACTCTTCCTTCCACAACAGATTTTGCATCTTCATTCGAGAGGAATATCCAACCATCAGTTGTAACCTCATCAACAACTTCAAACGGAATACCGGAAGCGAGAAATAGGCTGAAAGGTTGATCTTTTCCTACTAACCTGCTATCCCAACCCCAAAAATGTTTGAACGGTCCTTTCGGTTTTAGTCCAGCAATTTCTTCATGAAGTTGAGCACTCTTCTTCATTGCTGGGGCAAGTGTTTTCCAATAATCAACAGGAAAAGGTTGTAAGCCACTCATGAACATCGTGTTGCGAACATCGGTGAATAATGAAACTGTTAACTTCGCTGCCATGTTTTTTGCCGAAAGCGCATCTTGCGGATAAGTAGTCGATTCACTGTAAGCAAGTTCAGGCTTAACAAATCTCATGTGAAACAGGGCAGAAAACAGTTCGTCTGTCTTTCCTTTTACTCTTCCAAAATCTTTATCGCTAAACATCATTTCGCCAACTCTAAATGGTACATCCTGATATTTATCAAGGGCAATACCAGATTTCTCAGCACCGAAATACATCACCATTATTCCCACTTCCATTTGTGGTGTAGCTTTTTGAAGGGCAGCAAACATATTGTACTCAATATCACAGATATTTTCAATCCACGAACGTAAAACTTTAGTGGGGTTTCGTTTTTCCACTGACTCAAGCAACACTTTCCAATCGTCTGAATTGTAATTGTATTTTTCCAGAAATTCCTTTTTACAATCATCACAAAAACAGCCACCAATTTTTCCAGGAAATTTTCCAAGACGGAAATCATCATCGAGGAAAAGAACGTCAAATCCTTCAGCGGCAAGTTGTTTGTGTGCTTCAATATTATCTTCAACTATCGGCGGATGAATGGACGTACCGGAATACAAACTACCATCATAATCGCAAGCATTTTTCCAACTCTCCTTTTTCTCAGACAAGGAATCATCCGATGGATCTATAGCATTTCCCGGATGCCCTAAAGGCACAGTAAGTACATGCGCGTTAAGTCCTTTTGACTTTAGAAATTTTGCAGATTCGTTCAGCTCCTTTGGTGTATGAAACCATTTTCCTTGCAGATATGAAGCCATCCAAATATCTGTAACTCCGGCCTCTTTCATTATATCAATCAATTCCGGATTTTTCTCCCAGGCTTCGGCTTGCAAACTTATATGAAATCGACGAACTGGATTTTTGCTTTCCATAGCAAATATTTTATTTCCCAAAAAGGGCATTCCCCCTATGGCAACACCTGAAATCATAAGTGTATTAATAAAATCTCTACGTGATAATGATTTTGGTTTTTTATTTTTCATTGCTGTATTTATTTCTCTGTATTATTTTTTTCAAAATCCCGGCGAGCATCATCCGCATCATCCATTGCTGGTCCTTTTTCAATTTTTTGCCAATCTATTGTTTTATGGTATTTTTTCATCGAAAGTTCAGCATCATAAATACGATCGTCGTGGCGCTCTAATG
>JAUVCP010000295.1 GCA_030590765.1 Flavobacteriaceae bacterium
CTATTAAAAGTAATAAAATCCTACTATGTTGATGTTTGTGCTCACCAAGAAATTACTATTTCTATAGATAATAGAAATTTTGAAACACGTACAGATGAACACGGTAGTTTTTCATTAAACCTTAATTTTATATCTAAGGTAAAACCAAAAATTAGCTTAACTAAAACAAACCAAAATCTAGAGATCATTCAAACATATCCAATTATTTTTAAAGATACAGATAGTTGTTTTGATGTGATTTCTGATATCGATGATACGATCGTTTATTCTTATACAGCCAGTTTTTTTAAGCGAATAGGAACCATTGCATTTACAACACCTAAAAAAAGAAAACCTATTAAATTTACGCAAAATCTTTTTGAAATATTTAATGAGCAAAATATTAGAGTAATTTACATCTCTAAAAGTGAAAGTAATTTATTCAATATACTTACTACTTTCATTGAACATAATAATTTGCCTAAAGGGCAGTTGTTTCTTACTCCATATTTAAAATTTGCAAAGCTCTTTAAGCCAAAAAAGCATAATTTTAAGATCGAAAAGGTCCGATTTGTTCTTAAAAATTCTGGAAACAAAAAATTCGTATTATTTGGTGATGATAGCCAAAGAGATATGGAAGTATATTCGGATATAGTTAAAGAATTTCCCGAAAGAATTTTAAAAGTTTACATTAGACAAACACAACGTAAAATATTACCCTATCAAAAACGAATGTGGAAAATATTGGAATTAACAGAAGTTCCTGTAAATTATTTTAAGGCAGATCATACATTGGATATTGTAAAGGAATTTGCACAATTAAAAAATAGCATATGAAAATTCTTTTTGTAGTAAACCCTATATCGGGAGGAGTAAATAAAGAACCTTTTATAAGTAAGGCAAAATTACTATGTAAAAAATACGGAATTGATCATCTGTTTTTTAAAACGACAGGCAAGGATGATAGTAAGAAATTGAAAGATATTTTACGTCATTATCAACCAGATAAAGTTGCTTCAGTTGGTGGAGATGGTACTACTTTATTTACTTCAATAGTTTTGCTTGATATGAATATTCCAATGGGAATTATACCATTAGGTTCTGCCAATGGTATGGCTACTGAATTATTTGTAAATCCAGATCCAACGGAAGCTTTACAGGATATTATTATGTCACAAGTAGTTGCTGGTTTAGATATGGTGGTTGTTAATGATGATTTTTATTCCATGCATATTGGTGATGTAGGAATAAATGCCAGTATAATTGATGCATATTCAAAAGATAAAAATCGAGGTATGGCTACTTATGCTAAATACTTTATGGAAGAACTTAAAGAACTTAAACCTTTCCATGTAAGCATTAAGGCTAATGAGAATACCATAGAAGAAAAAGGACTGATGGTGGGGATTTGTAATGCAAGAAAATATGGAACCGGAGTACCTTTAAATTTAAGGGGTAACCCTATGGATGGGAAATTTGAAATTGTGGTTGTTAAAAGTATTAATTTAAATTTACTGATAAAAGCTGGCTTATCAAAATTTGATGAAAAATTTCATGATAGCCAAAACGGAATTGTAATTAGCACAGATAAGGCCGAAATTAATTTTGATCAACCCAGATTGTTACAGTTAGATGGAGAAATAATTGGTGAGTTTTCAAAACTCAATATTGAAATACTAAAAGGGGCTGTAAAGTTTATAACCAGTTATGATAATGTATATATTTCAGCGATAAAGAATAAATTTGCATAATAATATTTAAAATAAACAACTAAAAACAAAGATTATGATTAAAAAGATTTCAATAGTATTATTAGTATTAACAGCTATGATCAGCTGTAATACTGAAAAATCAAAAGATCAAAAACAAATGGATACAAGTGATCATCAATTGACCCAAACAATCTATTACGGCGGTGACATTATTACCATGGATGGCGATTCTCCTCAATATGTAGAAGCAGTGATTGAACGTGAGGGTAAAATTATATATACCGGTGATAAAGCTAGCGCAGTAAATAATTTTGCTGGAGAAACGGTAGAAGTTGACTTAAAAGGAAAGACCATGCTACCCGGTTTTATTGATCCTCACGGGCACTTTATGTCGGCTGTTTTAATGGTAACACAGGTAAACTGTGCTTCACCACCTATGGGAGATGTAACAGACATTCCTTCTATGATTAAAAAATTGCAGAATTTTAAAGAAGAAAAAGGTATAAAAGATGGAGAGTGGATCGTTGGCTGGGGTTATGATCAGGATCTTCTAGCTGAAAAACGACATATTACTAAATTAGATCTGGATAAAGCATTTCCAAATAATAAAGTGTTAATAGTGCACATTTCTATGCATGGAGGTGTATTGAATTCTAAAGCTTTAGAATGGGCAGGTGTTGATGAAAATTATAAAACTCCTGAAGGAGGGGTTGTAGCACGTTTACCTGGTGGAAATGAACCTGCTGGATTACTAATGGAAATGGCCTATATGCCTGTTTTTGAAAAACTACCGCAACCATCGGAAGATGAAATGATGAATCTGATGAAAGCTGCTCAAATGCAATACACAAGTAATGGTTATACACATGCTGTGGAAGGTTTTACACATATAAAAGATATGAATACCCTAAAAAGAGCTGCTAAAGAAGGTCGTTTCTTTATTGATATTGCTTCGCTTCCAGGTTTCACTGAAATGGATAAATGGTTAAATAATCCGGAGTATAAATTTGGAGAATATAACGGTAGATTAAAATTTCAAGGAGGTAAATTTACTTTGGATGGATCACCTCAAGGTTTAACAGCATTTATGGCTGAGCCTTATATTGTTCCGGGACCAAATGGAGAGAAGAATTGGGTTGGAAATACTTCAATTCCGAGAGATGAATTAGCAAAATTAGCAAAAACTATGGTTGATAATAATGTGCAGATCATGTTTCATGCAAATGGTGACGGAGCTATAGAAGATGCTATTTACGCCATTGAAAATGCTGGAATTAAAGCAGATCAGGATAAACGACCAGTAATTATTCATTCACAATTCCAAAAACCGGAACATTTGAAAAAATATGTAGAGATTGGAATTACCCCAACGTATTTTACAAACCATACTTTTTACTGGGGAGATGTGCATATCAGAAATGTAGGTGAAAAGAAAGCTTCTTTTATCAGCCCGATAAAAGCAGCAAATGATCTTGGACTTATCACATCGAATCATACTGATTTTAATGTTACGCTTTTAGATCCATTTTTTGTAATGTGGACCTCTATGAAGAGAGAAACCAGAAGTGGAAAGATATTAGGTGGTGACCAGGTTATTGATGGGTATGCAGCCTTACAACAAATAACTACAGGCTCTGCTTATCAGTTCTATGAAGAAAACCGAAAAGGAAAAATTAAAAAAGGAATGTTAGCTGATTTTGTTCTTCTTGATAAAAACCCTTTAAAAATAGAAAATGTTGATGATGTTAAAGATATTCATGTTGTTGAAACTATTAAAGAAGGAAATACAGTTTATAAAAAATAAATATTTCATTCATGGGGTGACTCAAAGTGACCCCGTGAATGAATAGTAATTCAAAAACAAAAAAATGAAAATTAAAAAAGCACTAAGTTTAGCATTAATAGTAGGAGTATTATTAGCTTGTAACACTCCCAAAAAGAAAGAAATAAAAGAAGTAAAAGCGCCAACAATGGAGAAAAAAGAAGCCGTAAAAATAGGGGCAACCAGATTTGAGCAACTCAAAGGATATTTTGTAAAAAATGATGTAGAATTTGATAAAGCTTATAAGTTTGTTGTTGTTTCAAACCAAGAAAATTTTGATAAATATTTTGGAGTTGCTAAGACAATGAATAATGAAGTAACACCATTAGATTTTGATAAATTTAATGTCGCTGGTATTTTGGTGAAA
>JAUVCP010000163.1 GCA_030590765.1 Flavobacteriaceae bacterium
AATAGGTGCAATTTTATACTATACAATTGGTATAAAGCAAAAAGTTAAAATAGAAGAATAATTAAATATTAAGTTTTAAAGAATTATTTATTATAATATAATTAGTAAATTTGTACTTTAAATAAACAGAAGATGATTACACAAACAATATTTTTAGGATTTGTTGGCCCATGGCAATGGATTATCATTGGTTTGGCAATTCTTTTACTTTTTGGAGGAAAAAAATTACCTGAATTAATGAAAGGTTTAGGTACCGGAATTAAAGAATTTAAGAATGCAACTACCGAGGAAGAGGAGGAAGAAGAGGATGAAGAGAAGAAAAAAGAAAAAGTAAAATAGATTTTCATATCTATTAAAATAGCCTCAATGAACATTGTTCATTGAGGCTATTTGTATTTATAAGCAAATAATGGGAATAAAAAAGATTACCCTTTTTTAGGTTTATTTTTATTATTTGTTTCTATAACTTTATTTGCCGCTAATAATGAGGCAGTCATATCATTTAACATACTACTTGCTGCATTCGGATTGTTTGGTAATAAAATTAAATTACTACTTGAATCTGCTCCAATAGATTGTAAAGTATCGTAATGTTGTGTAATTACAATTAATGCAGAGGCCTCTTGACTATTAATTCCAGCTTTATTTAGCACATCAACACTTTCTTCTAATCCGCGGGCAATTTCTCTACGCTGATCTGCAATACCTCTACCTTGTAATCGTTTACTTTCTGCTTCGGCTTTTGCTCTTTCCACAATCAATATACGTTGTGCATCACCTTCATGTTGTGCTGCAACCTTTTCCCTTTCTGCTGCGTTAATTCTGTTCATCGCTTCTTTTACAGTTTGGTCAGGATCGATATCAGTAACCAACGCCTTTACTATATCAAAACCATAATCGAGCATAGCTTCAGATAATTCACGTTTGATTGCAAGAGCAATTTCATCCTTTTTTTCGAAAACATCATCTAGTTTTAATCTCGGAACCTCAGCCCTAACTAGGTCAAATACATAAGAAGTAATTTGTTCATGTGGGTTTTGTAATTTGTAAAAAGCATCATAAACTTTCTCTCTTTTAATAACGTATTGTACTGAAATTTTTAAATGTACAAATACATCATCTTTAGTTTTTGTTTCTACTGTAACATCTAATTGCTGAATTCTTAAACTCATACGAGCTGCAATTCTATCAATTAACGGAATTTTTAAATTTAGACCCGCATGACGGATACCGTTAAATTTTCCAAAACGTTCTATAATGGCTGCAGTTTGCTGTTTTACAATAAACAAACCTGCAAAAACTAAAAATAGTAAAATAAAAATAATAGGTAAATAAAAGGCCATAATTAAATGATTTAAGTTATTAAAAATTATAATTTAAAGATAAAAAGAATATTTAAAATTTGATAATAATATTTAAAATATTTTCACTTTATCATTTGTTTATTCAAGCATTGAATAAATTACTTATATTTACAAATTAAAATTTTATAGTATGAAAAAATTGATCACAACGGGTGTAATTGTCTTGATAGTTGTTTTTACAGCTTATATGGCATTTATATATTATGTAACTTATAGTGAAGGATATCGTTCAGGTAAATTAGTAAAAATCACAAAAAGAGGTGTAGTTTTTAAAACCTGGGAGGGTACCTTAAGTCAGGGAGTTTCTGATGAATTACAATTTCATTTTTCTGTACAGGATGATGATAAAGAAGTATTTGATAAGTTAATGAATTTACAAGGTAGATCCGTAAAACTATCTTATATAGAAAGGTATGGAACATTTCCTTGGTTGGGAGAAACAAATTACTATGTTAAAGAAGTAGATGAAGTAGATGAAATTATCAATGTAAATTGACGACTTACATTTTAAAAATGTTCTATTGAAAATTCAGGGTTTGACTATATTTTTATAAATATAGTCAAACCCTGAATAATTTATTAGTCAAAATATTCTATTGCTTTTTCAATTCTCTGTATCGTTTCCTCCTTACCAATGAAGGATGTAATATCAAATAGATGAGGACCTTTCATTGCACCTACCAGACTTAATCGAAAAGGCGGCATTACTTTTCCAAAACCAATTTCTTTGGAAGTGATCCATTGCTTTACAATATTTTCCGTATTTTCAGCAGAGAAATCTTCTAAGTTACTTAGTATTGAAATTAACTCTTTCATCAACCCAGAAGCATCTTGTTTCCATGCTTTTTTTGAAGCTTTAGCATCGTATTCTGTTGGAGCTTCAAAAAAGAAAGAACTCAGATCCCAAAAATCAGACACAAAAGTTGCCCGTTCTTTGATTAATGAAACTACTTTAGTAATATAGTCAAGGTTATTTTCTTTGTCATTCCCGTTCACATGAAAATGGGAAACTCGGGAATCTTTTTCTAAAAACAACTCTGCTAATTCCCCATCACTTTTGTTTATCAAATACTGATGCTGGAACCATTTGGTTTTATCGACATCAAATTTAGCTCCTGATTTTACTACTTTACTAATATCAAATGCCTGTATCAATTCTTCTAAAGAAAATAACTCTTGTTCTGTTCCCGGATTCCAGCCTAAAAAGGCAAGCATATTGATAAATGCTTCAGTAAAATAACCATCTTCACGATAACCTTTGGAGATCTCACTAGTACTCTCATTTTTATATTCTAATGGAAATACCGGGAAACCTAATTTATCACCATCACGTTTGCTTAATTTACCTTTTCCGGTAGGTTTTAGTATCAAAGGTAAATGTGCAAATTCAGGTGCATCCCACCCAAAAGCATTGTATAATAAAACATGTAAAGCCATAGAAGGTAACCATTCTTCACCACGAATTACATGGGTGATTTCCATTAAATGGTCATCAACAATATTTGCTAAGTGGTAAGTAGGCATTCCATCACTTTTAAACAGAATTTTATCATCCAAAGTATTGGTATCAATCTTGATATCTCCACGGATCATATCCTGCATTTTCAAAGTTTTATCCACAGGAGTTTTAAAACGGATCACATATTTATCTCCATTTTTTAGTCTCTTTTGAACTTCTTCAGCATGAAGCGTTAAAGAATTATTTAATTTTTCACGGTTGTGATGGTTATAAATAAACGTCTTTTTATTTTCCTGATATTCATTTCTAAGCGCATCCAGTTCTTCAGCCGTATCAAATGCATAATAAGCATTTCCGGAAGCAATTAACTCATCAGCATATTTTTTGTAAATACCTTTTCTTTCTGACTGACGATATGGACCAAATTTTTCATTTTTTCCTATGGTTTCATCAGGGGATATCCCACTCCAGTTCAATGCATCAATAATATATTGTTCGGCATTAGCTACATATCTGTTTTGATCGGTATCTTCAATACGTAAAATAAATGTACCGTTGTGTTTTTTAGCAAAGAGATAATTAAAAAGAGCGGTTCGTACACCACCAATATGTAAAGGTCCTGTTGGACTGGGAGCAAAGCGAACTCTAACTGGTTTTGACATTTGATTATTTTTTGGTAAAGATATGTTTTAGTAACGAAAATTGAAACCCTGAATAAATTGATTTATATACATAGTTTTTTACTGACTTAAATCAGTGTTGTTTTTAAAAGAGTACTTTATTTTTGAACTTTCAATACTTTACATAAAGTAATACTTTTTTAAAATAACGATTCATGAAAACAATAAAGATAATTTTATTTACATTGGTTTTTTTAGTACTGAGTAATCATGCTATTGCGTGTACTGTAGCTGTAGTATCAGGAAAATACACAAAAGATGGTCGTCCATTATTGTGGAAAAACAGAGAGACCAATTATATCAATAATCAAATCATGTTTTTCAATGACGGAAAATATGAATATATGGGTTTGGTAAATTCAGGTGATATTCATGGTAAAAGTGTTTGGATCGGTCAAAATAGTACTGGTTTTGCTATAATGAATTCAGCTTCTTATAACCTAAATATTGGTGATAGCACTAAATTAAGTGGCTTAGAAGGAAGAATTATTAAAGAAGCATTAGCAACTTGTAAAACCATTCAGGACTTTGAAAAGTATTTGGATAATTTACCTAAACCAACACGATTAGAAGCTAATTTTGGTGTAATTGATGGTAATGGGGGAGCAGCAATGTACGAATTGAACAACAAAGGCTATGTAAAATTTGATGCCAATGATCCAAAAGTCGCTCCCTTTGGTTATATCATCAGAAGTAATTATTCCTTTATGGGAACTTATGGCGATGAAAGTAGCGGTTATATTCGATACAATACAACCAATGAACTTTTTTATGATGCCATGGCAACAAACAGTTTTGATGCTCAATTTATCATTCAGGATGTTACTCGCGGTTTAAAACATTCGTTAACAAAAGAAGATCTGTATAGAGATTTTGCAGATATACCTGAGAATATACCTACCTATACTTTTTTTTATGATTTTATTCCCCGAAGAACTACATCTTCCGCTTGTGTGGTTCAAGGAGTCAAAAAGGATGAAAACCCTGAATTTACTACATTATGGTCTGTGGTTGGTTTTCCACTTACTTCAATTGTTGTTCCAACTTGGATAAAAGGGGGGAATGATTTTCCAGAGGTATTGAAGCGCAATGACAAACTAAATGATTCTCCAATCTGCGATGCTGCATTGGAACTTAAAAAAGAATTTTTCCCAATACGTTGGGGAAGGTATGCGATGAGAAATTATGTAAATATCAATGCTTTGATAAATGCTGATAAAACCGGAATACAGCAAAAAATTGAACCTTATGAAAATAAGATTTTCAAAACGACTAATAATAAATTAGACGAATGGAGATCGAGCGGAATGAAAAAGAGTGAAATTAAAGCTTATTATGATCAGATTAATAAGGATTTATTAAAAATGTTTAACGAAGAGTTTGAAATTGATCTAAACAAAAATTAATGAGAAATATTTCTATAATCACAGTAATTATATTTTCACTTTTTGCATGTCAAAATTTTGAAAATAAGAAAGATATTAAATCTGAGCAAACTCAAAAAAAATTAAAAATTGCCGTTTTTAACGGAAATGGTGCCGGAGAAATTTCAGTTATTGAAACTATTGAAGCATTAAAAATTGATAATGGAATTATAGCGAAACCTTTAAGTGCTTTAGAAATACAAAGCGGGCAACTTAATGATTTTGATGCTTTGATTTTTCCTGGTGGAAGCGGGAGTAAACAATTACTTAATTTGGGTGAAACAGGCAAAGAAATTGTAACTGATTTTGTTGCAAAACAAGGTAAAGGCATTATAGGAATTTGTGCAGGTGCCTATTTGTTATCATCAACGGTAGGTTATCCTAACTTAAAGATTGCTAGTTCAGTACATATTGATAGGGCACATTATAATAGAGGTCGAGGATTAGTTGAATTTGAATTAACAGACAATGGTTTTAAAGTTTTTCCTGAATTAAAGGATCATCACCTTTTTGCCCAATATTACGATGGACCGGTATTGGTACAAAACGATTCTACAGATGTGAAATATGAAGAATTAGGAAAATATGTTACAGATATTCACCCTGATAATTTTGCCCCTGAAGGAATTACTCCGGGTAAAACGTTTATACTTAATCAAAGTAAAGGAAAAGGAAAAGTATTTTTAATAGCAGGGCATCCTGAATCAACACCAGGTATGCGCTGGATGATTCCTCGCATGGCGCGCTGGGTTTGCGGAAGCGAATTAGTGACTTATAATAAAAAATGGATTAGACCTCAAGTAAATAACAAAGCAATTGTTTTTGATAAAACGCTTAGAAAAGAG
>JAUVCP010000379.1 GCA_030590765.1 Flavobacteriaceae bacterium
GATGAGTAAGAATAGGAATAGAGGTGTGATTTTAAGTAAAAAATTATGCATAGAAATTCAGTTTAATTACATATTGTATAACAGATGGATATAGTTTGTTATTGCTAAGATAAATATAAACAGTGAATTATTAAATGATCAAACTATGAAGCAAAATATTTTCTTTATGAAGATTTTATAATTTTATGACAAAAGTCATGTTTTATATAGCTAATCTAACAAAACAACTTATTTTTGTCTTTCATTTCTAGTAATATTAAGAAATAAAACAATAAATGGACAGATTTTCATTTTTAAATACAATTCATACCGAACAAATTGCTGAGTTATATGAGCAATATTTGAAAGATCCTGATGCTATTGAACCAAGTTGGAGAAGTTTTTTTCAAGGCTATGATCTTGCAAACTCTGATTATACCATTAATGATGAGGAAGAGAAAACTAAAATTCCCCAACAGGTATTAAAAGAATTTAAAGTAATTGACTTGATCAATGGCTACAGAACCCGTGGACATTTATTTACCAAAACAAATCCGGTTAGAAATAGAAGAACCTACGAGCCAACTTTAGCTATTGGAAATTTTGGCTTACAAAAAGAGGATTTGAAAACTGTTTTTAATGCTGGAAGTATAATCGGTCTGGAACCCAAAACACTTGAGGAAATTATTTTTCATTTAGAAAAGATCTATTGTGATTCTATAGGAGTTGAGTATATGTATATCCGAAAACCGGAAGAGATACAATGGTGGCAGGAAAAACTAAATGAAAATGATAATCATCCAAAATATGATTCTGATACGAAAAAGTATATTCTTTCAAAATTGAATCAGGCTGTAACTTTTGAACAGTTTTTACAAACAAAGTATGTTGGACAAAAACGTTTTTCTTTGGAAGGAGGAGAAACTTTGATTCCTGCTATTGGTGCAATTGTAAGAACCGGTGCTATTGAATATGATACAGATGAATATGTGTTGGGAATGTCTCACCGGGGAAGGTTGAATACTTTGGTGAATATTTTTCGTAAACCTATTCGTGAGTTGTTTAACGAATTTGAAGGAAAAGATTATGATGAAGATGATTTTGACGGTGATGTTAAGTATCATTTGGGTTCAACCATTACCAAAACACTAAAGAATAATAAACAAATAACCATGAATCTGGTTCCAAATCCTTCTCATCTGGAAACAGTTGGTCCGGTTGCGGAAGGTATTTCAAGAGCTAAAATTGAAGATGAGTACAAAGGAGAAACTTCAAAAATATTGCCGATAATAGTACATGGAGATGCTGCTATTGCCGGACAAGGCGTTGTTTTTGAAGTGATTCAAATGAGTAAATTGAAAGGTTATTCAACAGGTGGAACCATCCATATTGTTGTAAATAATCAAATTGGTTTTACCACTAACTATTTGGATGCAAGGTCGAGTACCTATTGTACCGATGTTGCTAAGGTTACCTTATCACCGGTACTTCATGTAAATGCAGATGATGTAGAAGCTGTAACTCATGCTGTTTTAATGGCTCTGGATTTTAGAATGAAATTTAAGCGCGATATTTTCATTGACCTGCTTGGTTATAGAAAATATGGTCATAATGAGGGAGATGAACCACGGTTTACTCAACCAAATTTATATAAAGCAATTGCAAAACAACCAAATCCAAGAGATATTTATGCAGCAAAGTTGGAGTCAGAAGGAGTTATACCTGCAGGTTATATAAAAGAAATTGAAAAAGAGTATAAACTACTTTTGGAAAAAGAATATGCAAAATCAAAGGAAGATACTGCATCTAGAGTAAGACCTTTTATGGGTAATGTATGGCATGGCTTTATGCATCAGGATATTGACGGAATGCTGCTTAGTGTTGGAACAAAATACCCTAAAAAAAATCTGGAGAACATTGCCAGAATTGTATCTACTGTGCCACAAGGAGTTAAATTTTTGAGAAAAGCAGAAAGAATTTTATTGGAAAGAGGTAGAATGGTCTTTGAAAAAGATAAGCTGGACTGGAGTATGGGTGAGATATTTGCCTTTGGGAGTTTATTAGAAGAAGGTTATAATGTGAGATTTTCAGGTCAGGATGTAGAGAGAGGTACATTTTCACATAGGCATGCCGTTTTAAGAGATGAATTATCCGAAAAGAGGATCAACCTTTTAAACACAAATAATAAGAATAAAGGTAAAATGTTTATTTATAACTCCTCTTTATCTGAATATGGTGTATTAGGGTTTGACTACGGATATGCAATGGCAGCGCCAAATACGCTTACTATTTGGGAGGCTCAGTTTGGTGATTTTGGTAATGGAGCTCAGATCATGTTTGACCAGTATATTTCTGCAGCGGAAGACAAATGGAAGCAGCAAAACGGAATTGTGATCTTATTGCCACATGGTTATGAAGGGCAGGGATCAGAGCATTCCTCGGCAAGAATTGAAAGATATTTACAACTCTGCGCAAATGATAATATGACAGTTGCTAATTGTACAACTCCGGCAAACTTTTTTCATTTGTTGCGTCGTCAGATGAAACGAAATTTCAGAAAACCATTGATCGTTTTCACACCAAAAAGCCTGTTGCGTCATCCTTTGGCTGTATCTTCACTTAAAGAATTTACTGATGGAGAGTTTCAGGAAGTTATAGATGATCATGTGCTGCCTGATTTAGTGAAAAGACTGGTTTTTTGTAGTGGAAAATTCTATTATGAATTATTGGCCGAAAGAGAAAAAAACAAGAGAAATGATATTGCTTTGATTAGAATTGAACAACTTTTCCCATTGCATAAAGATAAAATAAGTCAGATTATTGAGAAATAT
>JAUVCP010000310.1 GCA_030590765.1 Flavobacteriaceae bacterium
GTATGTTATCTGTGCTACCATCAAGGATTTTCATTTTTTGCGCAAAAATTGAAGAAATGGCCAACAGGAAAATTAAGGTTATGGATTTTTTCATGACATCGTAATATTTAAGGGTTAGCATTTAGCAACAAATGGACTTCATTACTAGAGTTCCGTCATAAACAGCAGTATAAATTTACTAATATATTAGTTAATATCCTGATTTTTATTTAAAAAACAACAACAAAATAAAAGGTATTAAACCTCAGGGCATCCCGCATAGTTATCGGGACGACTAACTAAAAAATTGAAATTAATATTTTAGAGTCTCACGAATAAAACCAAGTCGGTTCTTGTTTAATCATCTGAGAGGATCTTATTCTTATTATAAACAGGATTGACATACGTCTTTAAAACTCTGTAATAAATATCTTCATTATCAGACTGTTTTAGATAGTTTTTAAACTTTACTATATCTTCCTGAGAATAGTGCTTTTGGTATTTAAAATCATTATGCAAAAGATCGTATGCCATATAATTTGTTTTTCGAAGTTGATAATTCTTATATACCAGTCTGTCTATTTCATTAGCAATTTTAACAACATCTTTTTTTCGATTATTAGTAAATTCTATAGATTCAACATTCAGTTTTTCAAAAACCAGTTTCACTTGTCCCTTATAATCATTGATTCCTTTTAAAATACTATTCAAATTTTCAAATTCCTTTTTATTATAAGTACCCTCCTCATCTATAAGGCTCAGCTCATGCGCTTTTTCAAAGGCACAGGGTTCATATTCAAATGAAATAGTAGAAACAACAATATTTAATTCTGATATAGATCTTTTAAGATCTGCTCCACCACTTAACAAAAGCATTTTGATCAGACCTGTTGCAGTAATATCATTACCATCTTTTGTTCTCCCATTTCCCTGGGCAATCCATGAGGATACTTTTTTATCCATAATGGAATGTCGGATATACTTTGATAAATTAACCGAATTCTTCAATTGCTCCATTCTTTTTCCTCCTCTGAAAACAGTAAACATATTGTTTAATTTGGCCACAGCTTTCATCGTGTCATTTACCATTAAATTATCACCTAAAGAAATTTCAGTAAACGGTCTGCCATTATCATACAAATAGTTTTGTAGTAAAGCAGAATCCATAAAAATATCTCTGTGATTTGAAATAAACAAGGAATTCATAGTGTCTATACCTTCTAAGCCATCTATTTCAAAAGAACTCATCGTATTCTTTATTGAATTTTTAATGATCATTTCAATAAATGTTACTTGAAAATCAGCACAAGTATTACATGCCTGTAATTTTTTAATTACCTCATCCTTATTCCAATTGGGATAAAAATACTGCACTCCCTTTATAAATACTTCACTATTTTCTAACCAAACTAAAGTTTCTTTGATCTGACTTTGTGAATAAGGTGCAATAGCTTTAAAAATCTCTTCCATTTATTCTATTCTTTTTTTTCTTTTATCAATAAAAAGCAATGGTTTTCTACTCATTTTTGGAAACCTTAATATATTGATCTCTTTAACAGATACAAATTCTATTTGTGGAGAAACTCTCAATTTTGCCCGAAAATGATCTTTCAACTTCTCAACCAAATCTAAAGAAACCTTATGAGCTCCAATCTTTATCGTTATCTTATCGGTACCTATTTCATTGCTGTCAATTTCAATGATATAATTCTCAACTTCAGCAAAATCATTTAGCAAATTATGCATTGCCGGAGGATAAATCGTTGTACCCTTGTATTTTATCATTTGTTTTTTTCTTCCCACAACAGGGCCTAAACGAAGTGTATTTCTTCCACATTTACAAGAATCATTATGTGCTTTCACAATATCACCCGTTTTAAAACGCAATAAAGGCATTGCTTCCACTCCTAAAGTTGTGACAACCAACTCACCTTCTTCACCTTCTTTTACCGGATCATCATTATCATCTAAAATTTCAACAATGATCAATTCCGGATGATGGTGACCTCCCTGTTGATATTCACATTCCGCAAAAGCAGTACCCATCTCAGTAGAAGCATAAGTAGAATAAAGATCAATATGCCATTTGCTCTTAATTTTTTGTGATAGAACATTTAAACTAAAATCCTGATTTTTTAATGGTTCACCTATACAAATAGCGCCTTTTACAGAACTTTTATTGATATCAATATCATTATTTTCAGCATATTCAATAAGTTTCAGTAAAAAAGATGGTACGGCTATTAAATAAGTTGGGTTGAACTTATTGATAGAATCCCATTGTAATTCCGGTATCCCTGCTCCTACCCTAATAATTCCTGCACTTAACTTTCTTGCTCCTAAAAAATACGCCAGTCCTGCCATAAACCTTCTGTCAATGGTAGTCATTAATTGTATCACGTCATTTTTAGTAACATTGGAACATGCAAATGAAATAGCTTCATTATACGCTAGCCTATCCAGATCTTTATCGGTTAAACCGAAAAAAACCGGCTTACCTGTAGTACCTGATGTAGTAACATAATCTACTATTTTAGATGTCTTTACACAGAAAAAATCGTTATTATATTTTTGCAATTCATCTTTGGTTGTTACCGGAATCTTTACAAGATCTTCAAGTGTCCTTATCTCTGAGAGGTTTATTTTATGCTTATTAAACCATTTTTGATAAAAAGGTGAATTCTTATCTAAATACTTTAATAATAATTGTAGTTCTTTTTCCTGAAAATTTTTTATTTCAGATTTGGATCTTTTTTCTATCTCAGGAATCATGTCATTTCCTTTTAATTTTTTTAATATATTCTTCTATTTGTTCCTTGTGAGAAACTGTAGAAATCTCTTTGGTCAGTGCCTTATTAAATTCAATCAAAGCGGCACTATAATACTTTTGATTGTAAAAATATTTGCCTACAAGGTAATAAACCTCCCACAAATCCGGGTTTAATTTTTTAAAATTATCCAGTTGATCAGGATCAATTCTCTGTTTATTTTTTATTGCATTTTGAACCTTTCTTTTCTCAACATTATAAGCTTCATAATTATTAAAAATTTGTGTATGAACAAAAGGGTCTTCTTTAATTAATCTTTCCGGCAACGAAAAAGTGGTAGTTCTTTTTTCTAAATTAGAGAAAACACTATCTAATTGGAATGCCACAAATGCTCCCAATTGATATGGATTTGCAGATACCCAAACCATTTTTTTACTGGGCTGAAATACAATACCATGGTGGGCTATTAACTGATTTATGGACTTCTCATTACCTAATCCAATATTTTTATCCTCTAAGCCTTTTTTGTTTCTTAAAATATCTACAGCTATTTCTGGAGTAATTTTTGATTCTGCACTCAAAAGTTCTATCATTCTGTCATATCGGTATTTGGAATGACTCTCTTTGATATGTTTCGTATTATTTTCATCATTTTGATAAGCCTTAGATTGAAAGTGGTTGGAACAAATTAATTTGGATGAATTCTCTACTTCAAAAACTCCAAATTTATCGGGTGAGATTTCTATCAATACCGCTTTATTTTCTTGGCCACTACCAACCATGATCGATTCTGACACAAAAACTTCTTGTTTTTTAGCAATCGTAATTGCTTCGTCAATTGTTGATGCATATTGAACAATTTCTCTTGCCACCAATGAAATGGGGTTT
>JAUVCP010000013.1 GCA_030590765.1 Flavobacteriaceae bacterium
ATAAACTGTAATAGTTCCAGATGTTTGAGGTGTACTACCTAAAGAACCAACGGTTGCAATTACTCTAATATCAATTCCTCCTTCAACAAAAGGTGCTAAACCAGTATTAACTGTTGCGCCATTCAATTCACTAATATTCCATGAATAAGCCGTATTTGAAGTTGATCCAGCGACATAAGCGTCGGCAAAATCAGTACCTTCCTTTGCAAACTCTATGTTATATGTAATTCCTGTTGGAACTGCATAATCTGCAGGATTCCACGTAAGTGTTAATGCTATATTTGATAATTCTTCTTCGGGATTTAAAACTTGACTAAATCCTGTTTCAGGGGCTGTTATATCTCCGCTACCTTTAGCAGAAATTGTTAATAGTTCCATATCTTCATTATCACAAGAAGAAACTGTGATGATAAATAAGGATAGAAACAATAATTTAAATATTTTCTTCATTTTAATTTGTTTTAAAAATTAGTAACCAGGATTTTGGGTTAAATTAGGATTTGCTGCCATATTGTTTGCCGGCATAGGGTAAACATTAAAATGATTAGGTAATGCAATACCACTTGAACTTCCACCTTTCCATACCCAATTGTAGTTTCCGCCTGTAAAAAGACCGAATCGTATCAAATCTTGTCTTCTATGACCTTCCCAGTATAATTCTCTGGATCTTTCATTGATCAAGAAATCTAGAGTTAAATTACCCGATGTTATTGTAGTGGAATTAGCTCTCAATCTTAGTTTGTTTACATATTCCACAGCCTCTTCAAGAGATCCACCTCCACCTCTGACAACAGCTTCAGCATACATTAAATAAACATCTGCCAATCGGAACATTGGGAAATCAGTATTCACAAAAGTTGGATCTTCACCCGGTTCACCTGCTGATGTAATATTTTTAAATTTAGTAATGATATAACCTGAATCTCTATCGCCTATATCGGTAATCTCAATTTCTCTGCCGGCTGTGATCAAAGTGTTTCTCGTGTCTTCAAGAGGAACATCCCCATTTAAGAATCTTTCAGCAAATTGCTTTCTAACTCTTAGAGCTCCACCCCAGCCTTGCGTACCAAGATCATCTGCATTGTTCTCTAAGCTTCCAACTTCACCGTTTATGATCACTGTAGTTGCACCATAGTTTTCAGTTACTGTACCGTCAGAAACAGTTTGAAATATAATTTCGTTCAACCCTGCTTCATTGGTGTCATTATCAGCCAAAAAGTTCAAGCTGTAATCAGATGCTAAGGCATATCCTGAATTGATGATTTTATCTGTGTAAGTAATACAATCTGTATATTTGTTTCCCTGACCATAAATTTCAGCATTCAAATACATTTTTGCCAAGATCATCCATGCAACTGCTTTATCTGCTCTTGCATATTCGTTTTGTCTTGCTCCTACCAGATCATTTTCAATTGCCAAAATTTCTGATTCAATAAATGCAAACAATTCAGCTCTTCCATATTCAGGACCCTGATAAGTTCCAACCGGATCATCTTTAGATACGAAAGCCGCTTTTCCAAATAAGTCCATTAAATGATAATAAGCCATTGCTCTTAATAATCTTGCTTCAGCTCTATAGGCGGCTATATCACCTCCTACAGCACCTGTATGACCTCTTCTTTCAATATTTTCATCCGAAGATTGTCTTAAAAACTCATTGGTCAAAGCAACAGTAAACATTGCTCTACTAAAGAAACCTAACAAAATGGTATTTGTTGATGACCATGTGTTTCTTTGAATTGCCTTAACAGCTCCACCTTCATCATTTTCATATGACCAAATTGGCTCATCGGCAGCTAGATCTTGTAAATACCACCATGTTCTCATATACTGGCTTGTACCTGCATCAATACCCTGTAAGTTGGATGATCCCGGGCCATTACCTGTTAAAGATAAATTTCCATATATACCGGCCAATGCTTGTTTATAAGCAGCTGGGTCAGCATAAAATTCTTCCGCTAAAAATTCATCATCATCTTTTGGTATCACATTTAAATCATCGGTACATGAATTAAAAGATAACAAAAGACCAAAAAAGAATAATAGTTTGTATATATTTTTTGTTTTCATAATTTCTTTATTTATTAAAATTTAATATTTGCACCTAATAAAAAGGTTCTCGGTCTTGGATAAATTGTATTATCAATACCTCCAAAAATTTCAGGATCTAATCCTGAATAGTTTGTAATTGTAAATACATTTTGTACACCTGTCCATAAACGAATACTTGAAAGGCTTCCTTTCATATCGTTAAAATTGTATCCAAAAGTCAAATTATCCATTTTAAGGAAAGAAGCATTCTCAATATAGTAATCAGAGATCAATACACTTGCTGTTTCGTTAAAATTAGATACTAAAACTGAAGTAGGAACATTTCCTAAAGCTGTAGTAGCCTGCAAATTATTATACTGTGCTCTATTAGAGTTAACATTATTATAATTGTAATTACCAATACTTGCTCTTAAGTTAAATGCAAAATCAAAATTTTTGTAATTAAAAGTAGATTGAAATCCCATTAAAATATCAGCAGCAGGTTTTTTATAAATGTATCTATCTGCTGTATTTACAATTCCATCCTGGTTGATATCAACATAGGCACCTTCAACAGGGGCTCCTGCTTCATCATATAATTGTTTAAATACATTAAATGAATATGGAGAAAAACCTTCTTTGTGTACCTGAATTCTTGAACCGGTACCACCTGAAATTCCACCTATTTCAATATCTCTGTCTCCTGCAAGTTCTTCAATTTCAGTTTTGTTTGCACTGATATTATAATTAAGTGTCCATCTAAGGTCTTCTTTATTGATCACATCTGCTCCAATACTAAATTCAATACCCTTAGAAGTGAATTTTCCGATATTTTGCCATCCTACATTACTAAAGTTTGAACCATCCGCAACTGGCACACTAGCCAATAGATCGTTAGATTCTTTTAAATAAACTTCTAAAGAACCAGTTAAAAGATCGTTGAAAAAACCGTAATCAAAACCTACATTATAGGTTGTAGTTTCTTCCCATTTCAAATCTTCAAAAACAGATTGTGGAATACCTGGTGCTATCGGTGTATTTCCGAATATATACTGTGCATTTGAATTATGAACTACATATCGTCCTAAATAGGCATAAGATGCAGCAATATCTTGTTGACCGGTAATACCCCAACCTAAACGTAATTTTAAGGTTGATAAAGTATTTGAATCATTTAAGAAATCTTCTTCACTGATCTTCCATGCAAATGCAGCAGCTGGGAAATTACCCCATCTGTTATCTTCACTAAATCTTGAAGTACCATCTCTTCTGTACGAAAGTGTTAGCAAATACTTATCTGCAAAAGATAAATTCGTTCTTGCAAAATAACCGATTAGAACAACATCAGGATGTGTATTCACATCAGATTCTCTATCCGGATCAACTAAATTTCCACTATTATAATCTTCTGCTTCAAATTTTTGATAAGAATAACCTGCAGTTACTTCCAATCCAAAATTGTCAAAATCTTTATCATAATTTAAATATGCATCTAACAATCTGTTAGATCTATTACTGGTATAACTACTCTGGGTTCCTAAAAAAGGCTGGTTATTACCAGATCTATATCCATTGATACTCTCTTTTGACCTGTTATAACTACCTCTACCATCTGAATTATCATACCCTAAGTTAACAACTGCACTCATTTCAGGTAAAAAATGAAATTTATAATTAACTTCAAAATTTCCGTACAAACGTTTTACATTACTAACATTCTTCACTTGCATTAAGTTTGCTACCGGGTTTCTTGGAGCATTGTTTGGTTCTCCGTTGGTATGGTACTCAAAATATCCTCCAAAAGGAGAAGTCGCATCATAAACCGGTTGAGTTGGATCAAATATTAGAGCAGAACCTTCAACACCATCTGCAAATCTGTTGTGTTCTTCAGAAAAATTAACATTGAAATTAATTTTTAAATGATCATCTAAAAGACTTGGATTCATAGATAATGAACTTGTTCCTCTTTCAAATTCTGAAGTTTTTCTTAAACCTGGTTGATTGGTATATCCTAATGAAAGTCGGGTTGGTATTGCACCAAACAAACCACCTCTTAATGAAATAGAGGCATCCGATGTAAATTTCTCTTCATATATCTCATCCTGCCAATCCGTATTTGCATTTCCTAATTGATCGAGACTAATACCAGACTGTCCTCCATCAATTCTTTCGCCGATTAATTTTTCAAATTCATCTGCTCCAAAAACATCAATTTTATCTACGAGAGTTTGATAACCCATTTGTAAATTGATATCTACCTGAAAGGAATCTCTACCTTTTTTTGTAGAAATGATGATTACACCATTGGATGCACGAGAACCATAAATAGCTGTTGCAGATGCATCTTTCAAAATAGAAAATGATTCGATATCATTTGGATTGATAGATGCTAAAATAGAACGTGAACCACCAGCACTTGAATTGGAAATAGGTAATCCGTCAATAACGATCAATGGATCATTGGATGCTCCTAAAGAAGATCCACCCCTAATTCGAATTGCTGATCCTCCACCCGGAGCACCAGATGTAGTAACATCAACACCAGCTACACGACCGGTTATCAATCCTGCCGGAGTAGGGATGTTTCCCTGATTAAAATCTTTCTCTGTAATAGCAGCTACAGATCCTGTAGCATCTTTGATTGTAGTTGTACCATAACCAATCAGAACAACCTCATCTAAGGTATTGTCCTCTGGGATCATTAATACATCAATAATATTCTGCATTCCAACAGTTCTTGTTACTGTTGTCATTCCAACAAAACTAAAAACAAGGTCATCTCCTTGTTTTGCTTCAATAGTATAATTACCATCAAAATCTGTTGCAGATCCAGTAGTTGTACCGCTAATCATAATCGATACTCCTGGAAGTCCCATTCCTAAGTCATCTGTTACCTTACCTTTTATTACATCTTGTGCAGACATCATTAAGGGTAATAAAAACAAAATCCCAAGGACTAATTGTCTAATTTTTTTCATAAAATAATTTTAAATTGAGTTTAATCTTTTTATAAAAACTTGCCGTTTTTTATATTTCACTTCGCGAATTTATAAAATTAACAGTTGTTTAACACTGTTGTAAATCAGTAATATAGCTACGAAAACGTTTTCGTGTTGATAACTTTTTTACGAAAACGTTATAGTTTGAAGGTTTTTTTAGCAATTCTTCAAAATGAGATAAAATATTTAACGCTAAAATGAAGATTTGATAATAATAATTAGTCTTATAGGGTTACATCCAAAAAAATTGTATATTTTTATGCTAGGTTATAAATGTACTAAAATTGCATATTTTTAAATATAAGCAGTTTTATATCAGGTAATTATATAATTATGATTATATAATCAGTAGCAAAAGGAAATAACAGAGATCAAATGAAACAAAAAATTACTTTAAAGAAAATCGCAAAAGAATTCGGCGTTTCTATATCAACTGTTTCCAAAGCTTTAAAAGATAGTCATGAAATTAGTGAAGAGGTAAAAGAAAGAATACAGGCTTTTGCTAAATTTTATCATTACAAGCCTAATAGTTTAGCACTTAATTTACGCAACCAAAAAACAAAAACTATTGGAATTATCATCCCTCAAATTGTACACCATTTTTTCACCAAGGTCATTAGTGGAATTGAACTTGTTGCAAACAAGAACGGATATAATGTAATGATCTGTATGTCAATGGACTCATATGAAAAAGAGGTTTTGAATTTAGATATGCTTGCAAATGGAGTTGTTGATGGTATCATTGTTTCCGTTGCAAAAGAAACAGAAGAAAAAAAAGACTTTGCTCACTTTAAAGGCCTTATTAATAACGGAATTCCTTTGGTG
The DNA here is from genome assembly GCA_030590765.1 of Flavobacteriaceae bacterium. Taxonomy (GTDB): domain Bacteria; phylum Bacteroidota; class Bacteroidia; order Flavobacteriales; family Flavobacteriaceae; genus Lutimonas. The sequence goes on from JAUVCP010000013.1 coordinate 5,856, forward strand.
ATGTTTGATAGAGTTATTGACGAAATTAAATGTAATAAGGTGTTAACTAATGATGTGGATGGCGGTTACCTGGCTACCAGGCATTTAATAAATATTGGCTGTAAACGTATCGCAATTTTAACAACACCTGATTTTGTAACCGTTGGTAATCTGCGATTTGAAGGATATAAAAATGCTCTTAACAATAGCAGTATAACCTTTAATGAAAACCTTGTTGTCGAAATTGATGAAGAAAAAGATATTGCAAATCAAATAAAAAAATTATTCTTATTAAAAAATCCTCCAGATGGTATTTTTGCAGTCAACGAGATCTATGCAGCTATTGCAATGAAAATTGCCAATAAAAACAACTTAAAAATACCCGATGATATTTCTATTTTAGGATTTACGGATGGGCTTATCTCACAATTTACAACACCTTCTCTAACCACCGTAGCACAGCATGGTTACCATGTAGGTCAAAAATCAGCTGAGCTATTACTTAATGAAATAGAGTTTCAGGATACGGAGTATCAATACCAGACAAAGATCATTGAAACCGATCTAATCTTAAGAGAGTCAACAAAAAAAATTGAAGTTAACTAAGTTATTGTGTCATTCATTTTTGAGTAATTGATGTGTATGTAGATCTATAAGTTAAATCAATTTTTGAATTTTTTTGCCATAAGTTTATGGTATGAAATTGTACTTGAAACAGATTATAATATCTTAGTAACCAAATAAGTCCATAATCTTTTTTACTATAACGTTTTCGTAGCTTTATTTAAAAAAATATGTTCTAATAAAAAATAACTATTAATTATTTTTATATATTTGTATCGGCCAATGGGTCATTTCACACTTGCCTTTTTTTATTTTTTCACACTATGAGCAGGAAATAATTTTTGCTTTAAGCAGTATTTTTTATTAATAATATTGACGATAAAAACATATCGTATCTTTAAGCGATATAATCATTGTCATTACTAAAATTATAATCGTGTGGAAAAAAGAAAACTCAGTTTTTGGGAGATTTGGAACTTAAGTTTTGGATTTCTTGGAATTCAAATGGGCTTTGCCCTTCAAAATGCCAACGCCAGTAGAGTATTACAGATTTTTGGAGCAGATATTCATGAACTATCATGGTTTTGGATCGTTGCACCTTTAACCGGTTTAATTGTTCAGCCCATTGTGGGGCATTACAGTGATAGAACATGGACTAAATTAGGTCGTAGGCGACCTTATTTTTTGACAGGTGCAGTTTTAGCTTCTATCGGATTGGTTTTAATGCCTAATTCAGATATGTTCACTGCATTTATGCCTGCTCTATGGGTAGGAGCCGGAATGCTAATGATCATGGATGCTTCTTTTAATATCGCTATGGAACCTTTTAGAGCTTTGGTTGCTGATGTTTTACCAAGTGATCAAAGAACCCTTGGTTTTAGTGTTCAAACTATTTTAATTGGAATTGGAGCGGTTATTGGCTCATGGTTGCCTTATGTACTTACCAATTGGTTCGGTATTGCAAACACGGCTGAGCCCGGTAAAGTCCCTTTAAGTTTGATGTTGTCATTTATTATTGGAGCAATTGTATTGATCATCAGTATTTTGATCACTGTATTTACTACTAAAGAATACTCACCGGAGGAGATGGATCTAATAAACGGGGATGAGGAAGAAGAGGATGTTGAAGAAGCCAGTTTACTAAATATATTCACCGATTTTAAAAATATGCCAAAAACCATGCGACAATTAAGTTGGGTGCAATTTTTTTCCTGGTTTGGATTATTTGGAATGTGGGTTTTTTCAACACCTGCCATTGCACATCACGTTTATGGTTTATCATTAGATGATGTCCATAGTACAGCCTATCAAAATGCAGGAGACTGGGTTGGAATTTTATTTGGTATTTATAACGCGGTTTCTGCTGTTTATGCATTTTTCTTACCGGCAATTGCAAAAAAACTAGGTCGTAAAAAAACGCATACCATATCATTGATAATCGGTGGTATAGCTATGATCTCCATTTATTTTGCCCCAAATGAAAACTGGTTGATCCTTTCCATGCTTGGAATCGGAATTGCCTGGGCAAGTATTTTAGCCATGCCTTATGCAATTCTGGCTGGTTCAATTCCACTTAGAAAAATGGGCGTTTACATGGGTATCTTTAATTTCTTTATCGTTATACCACAAATTATCAATGCACTTATTGGTGGCCCAATGGTAGAATATGTTTATGGAGGAAATCCAATCTATGCCTTGGTAATCAGTGGAGTGTCTTTTTTAATAGCAGCTGCATTGGTATACAAAGTGGATGATGTTGATGATACAGTTTTAACAAATAAATAAAAATATGAAAGCCTTTATTTTTGACCTTGACGGAGTTATAGTTGATACAGCAAAGTATCATTATTTAGCCTGGAAAAATCTTGCCAATGAACTGGGTTTTGATTTTACCGAAGAACAAAATGAGCAACTTAAAGGAGTTAGCAGGGTAAGATCATTAGAAATTTTATTGAATATTGGTAAAGTTGAGTTATCCGAAGAGAAAAAGGAGGAATTGTTACTTGAAAAAAATAATGAATACCTGGAATATGTCAACAAAATGAATACTGAAGAGATCTTACCGGGAATTGTTGAACTCCTGGATTTTTTAGAATATCAAAAAATCCAATTCGCGCTGGGTTCTGCTAGCAAAAATGCTCCTTTAATTCTTAAAAAAGTTGGATTATACCATAAATTTTCTGCAATAGTTGACGGAAATGATGTTTCTAAGGCAAAACCAGATCCTGAAGTATTTTTAATAGCTGCCAAAAAATTAAATACAGATCCTCAGGATTGTATTGTAATTGAAGATGCTTTAGCAGGGATTCAGGCTGCAAATATTGCCGGAATGACCAGTGTTGCTATTGGAGATAAAAAATTATTACATGAAGCCAATTATAATTTGGCTGATACAGAAGAATTAAACATTGATTTTGTAAAAAATTTGATTATCTAAGATAAATTCTGCTAGGCAGAAATAATTTCAAGATATTAAAAAAAATAGATTATGAATAAAGATTATATCATCCCAAATGAATGGTCAATTGTAGAAGAGGGATTTCATATAGAGAATATAACAGCTTCTGAAAGTATCTTTAGTATAGGCAACGGTGCCATGGGGCAGCGGGCTAATTTTGAAGAAACCTTTAGTGGTGAAACTTTTCAAGGAAGCTATGTTGGCGGTGTTTATTACCCGGATAAAACCCGTGTTGGCTGGTGGAAAAATGGTTATCCTGAATATTTTGCAAAGGTTTTAAATGCACCAAACTGGATTGGGATTAACGTGAATATTAATGGTAAAGCCTTAGATCTGAATACCTGTAAAGTTTCTGAGTTTAAGCGAGAATTAAACATGAAAGACGGTGTTTTATACCGTTCATTCATTGCTGAATTGCCTGAGGGTGATCAAATAAAAGTAAATGCTACCCGATTTTTAAGTTTAGATTTTGATGAGGCAGGAGCAATAGAATATAGTGTTACACCAATTAATTTCACTGGTGAGATTGAGTTTATTCCGTATATCGATGCCGGAATAATGAATGAAGACACAAATTATGATGAATTCTTCTGGGAAATATTGCAGATCCAAGAAGAAAAAAATGAAGCATATATATTATCAAAAACGCTGAAAACAGAATTTCATGTTTGTACAGGCATGCAAATAACCTTTGCTTTAAATAATCATTTTATCACATTAGATAAAGAGGTTGAAAAGAGTGAAAAAAGGATTGCTTTTAAATACAAATCCAAAGTAAAGCAAGGAGATACTTTTACCATTTACAAATATGGAGGTTATGTACAATCCATGAATCATGCTAATGAAGAGTTGATCAGTGAAAGTAAAAAAGTTTTACAAAAAGCCAAAGAAATTGGCTTTGATGATTTGATACAAAAACAAAAAGATGCATGGGAAAAGATTTGGGCCACTTCAGATATCATAATTGAAGGAGATATCAAAGCGCAACAGGCCATTCGATTCAATATTTTTCAACTGAATCAAACCTATTCCGGTGAAGATTCCAGATTGAATATTGGCCCAAAAGGATTTACAGGCGAAAAATACGGAGGTAGTACCTACTGGGATACAGAGGCTTATTGCATTCCTTTTTATATGAGTACCAAAGATAAATCAGTTGCAAAGAATCTGTTGCTTTATAGGTATAATCAATTAGACAGAGCCATAGAAAATGCTGGAAAATTAGGTTTTAAGAATGGTGCTGCGCTTTACCCTATGGTTACTATGAATGGAGAAGAATGCCATAATGAGTGGGAGATTACCTTTGAAGAAATTCACCGAAATGGAGCAATGCTCTACGCTATATATAACTATGTGAATTACACCGGTGATTTTCAATATATTCCTGAATTTGGAATGGAAGTGATGGTTGCAATTTCTCGTTTCTGGCAGCAAAGAGCCACATTTTCAAAAGTAAAAGATCAATATGTTATTTTAGGAGTTACAGGGCCTAATGAATATGAAAACAATGTAAATAATAATTTCTATACCAATTATTTAGCAAAGTGGTGTATGGAATATACTTTGAAAAATTTAGATATTTTACAAGAAGAATACCACGATGATTTTAAAAGAATTGTTGCAAAAACAAATCTAAACCAACTTGAGTTAGATCAATGGAAAGAAGTATCTGAAAAAATGTACTTCTCATATAGTAAAGAGCACAATGTTTATTTACAACAAGACGGATTTTTAGATAAAGAATTAATTCCTGTTTCTAATTTACCAAGATCTGAAAGACCTATCAATCAAAAATGGTCATGGGATAGAATTTTGCGTTCTGTTTATATCAAACAGGCAGATGTATTGCAGGGATTATACTTTTTTGAAAATAATTTTGAAACCAAAACCATTGAAGAACACTTTGATTTTTATGAGCCATTTACCGTTCATGAATCTTCTTTATCACCTTGTGTACACTCTATTTTAGCTTGTAAAATTGACAGATTAGAAAAAGCTTATGAACTGTATTTACGCACTGCAAGATTAGATCTCGATGACTATAATCATGAAGTACATGAAGGATTACATATTACAAGTATGGCAGGAACCTGGCTTTCCATTGTACAAGGTTTTGGAGGAATGCGAAATTTTGATAATAAACTATCTTTTGCTCCTCAAATACCAAAAAAATGGAAATCATATTCTTTTAAGATCAATTATAGAGGAGCTATATTAAAAATGTACAAAGATCATGAAGGAAATAAGTTTACAAACGAATCAGAGGCTCCTGTTGATATTTTGGTTCATGGTAAGAAGGTAACGGTATCACCTAATGAGTTGGTAACTTTATAAACTAATAATTAGAACCAATTCAAATATGAAAAAAATAATAATATTGTTTTCTGTTTTTTATACTTTTATGATAAATGCACAAGAAATTAAGAAAATAGAACCTACAAACTGGTGGATTGGGATGAAAAATCCTAAACTTCAATTGATGGTTTATGGTAAAAATATTGCTGATAAAAATATTGAGATCTCAGAAAAATATATTGTTCTTGAAAAGATTTCTAAAGCGGATAATCCAAACTATATTTTTATAGATCTGGATCTTAGCAATGTTAAAAAAGCTCAAAAATTTGATATTCATTTCAAAGGCAGTCCTAAAAATTTAAAATATACCTACGAGTTAAAACAAAGAAGATCTAATTCTGATAACAGAATAGGTTTTAATAGTTCGGATGTGATCTATTTAATAACTCCTGATCGTTTTGCCAATGGAAATCCCAAAAATGATATCCATTTAGAAATGAAGGAAAAAACTATGGATAGAAAGCATGATTATGCCAGACATGGTGGTGATATAGAAGGAATTACAAATCATTTGGATTATATTTATGATATGGGTTTTACAGCCATTTGGCCAACCCCTGTGTTAACTAATGATATGTCAGAAAGTTCCTATCATGGTTATGCGATGACTGATTTTTATCAGGTGGACCCAAGGTTTGGAACTTTAGATGATTATATCAATCTTACCAAAAAAGCAAAAGAAAAAGGCATCAAATTGATTATGGATCAGGTTGCTAATCACTGTGGTAGTGAGCATTGGTGGATGAAGGATCTGCCTTTTAAAGATTGGATCAATTATCAGGAAGAATTTGAATTGGATGATCTGATCGTTACGAATCACAGACGAACTTCAAATCAGGATATGTATGCTTCACAATATGATAAGAATTTAATGTCAAAAGGATGGTTTGTTACAGCTATGCCCGATCTGAATCAACAAAATCCTTTTATGGCAAATTATATTATCCAAAATAGTATCTGGTGGATTGAAACTCTGGATCTTGGTGGTATCAGACAAGACACTTACCCTTATCCTGATAAATATTTTATGTCAAATTGGGCAGGAGCCATCATGCATGAATATCCAAATTTTAGTATTGTTGGTGAAGAATGGAGTTACAATCCGCTTCTGGTTGGTTATTGGCAACAAGGTTCAAATAATAAAGATGGCTACAAATCAAATTTGCGGTCAACCATGGATTTCCCAATGCAAAAAGCAATTGTTGAGGGTTTAAGTGAAGAAGAATCATGGGATACAGGATTGGTAAAATTGTATGAAGGTTTGGCCAATGATTTTGGCTATGCAAAGCCAATGGATATTATGGCTTTTTTAGATAATCATGATAAAGACAGAGTTTTTACAGAGTTTAACGAAGATATTGTATTGACTAAAATGGCTTTAAGCTATTTACTGACCCTTCCCCGAATTCCTCAAATATATTATGGTACCGAAATTTTGACAGAGAATTCCAAAAAACCCGGAGATCACGGTTTGATAAGGTCTGATTTTCCAGGTGGATGGAAAGGTGACAAAGTAAATGCTTTTACAGGAAAAGGATTAACAAGTGACCAATTGGAAATGCAATTCTTTTTAAAAAAAATACTTAATTATCGTAAAACAAGTGATGCCATTCACAATGGAAAGACCATTCATTTTGCACCTCAAAATGGTATTTATGTACTTTTTAGAGAAATGAATGATGAAGTTGTTGTACTTATCATTAATAAAAACAAATCTCCCGTCAATTTAGACGTGAAAAGGTTTAAAGAAATAGGAATTGATAGTAAAAAATTAAAAAATATTATTTCTGGAGAAGAAATTATTTGGGAAGGCAGAATAAAACTTAGTTCAAAGGGATGTATTCTTTTAACGAGTAAATTAAAATAACATAACCCGTCTTTGCGAAGATTTGTTTTTTATCAAATCTGTGGCAATCTGCTGATAACTTATAGCAATCCTAAACATTAAATGATAAAAAGTATAATATTATTGGTTTTCATTTTATCTATTCAAAATTCATTTTGTCAGGTTACTTTTATAGTAGAAAATCTTCCTAAAAACACTCCAAAAAA
>JAUVCP010000079.1 GCA_030590765.1 Flavobacteriaceae bacterium
AATTCTACCGTCACCGGGTAGATAACCTATGAAAATATATCGCTATTTTACATCTCCTTTCCATAACAATTACTTTACAGATTTTAAAAAATTAAACTTGTGATACAAGAATTATTATATACTAAAGTTGAAAATTTCACCACTGAAACAGGGTATTTTTATCCTGAGTTTGAATTATCTTTTCAGTTGTTTGGGCAAGATCTGCATACTGCTCCTATTGTTTTGGTAAATCATGCCTTAACTGGGAACTCAGATGTCGCAGGAAAGCATGGCTGGTGGAAAGACCTGATCGGTCCTGGAAAGGTTATCGATACTAATAATTATACAATTATATCGATCAATGTTCCCGGAAACGGATATGATGAAATTAAGGAGAATCTAATTGATAATTATGAGGATTTCAATGCCCGCGATATTGCAAAATTATTTGGGGAGGTATTAAATCAATTGAAAATTGAATCCTTATACGCTGTTATTGGAGGTTCGCTCGGAGGCGGAATTGCTTGGGAAATGGCATTTTTGTTTCCTTATCTGATCAAGAATTTAATTCCTGTTGCTTCCGATTGGAAAGCCTCTGATTGGATTCTGGCACACAATAAAACGCAGTTACAAATATTATCTAATTCAAGTCAGCCAGTTCATGATGCACGAATGATGGCAATGCTGTTTTATAGAACTGCAGATTCTTTTAAAGAAAAATTTAACCGAACAAAAAATAAAGAGCAAGGAAATTTTAATACAGAAAGCTGGTTGTTATATCATGGAAAACAGCTTGAAAACAGATTTACTTTACAGGCCTATAAAATGTTGAACCATTTGTTGAGTACTGTAGATGTTACACGTAACAGGTCACCTTTTCCTGAACTGGCAAATCAAATTAAGGCAAAAGTGCATCAAATTGGAGTTGATTCTGATTTCTTTTTTGTACCACAGGAGATCAAAGAAACACAAAAACAATTAGATAAATCTGGTATTGAAAACACTTATAATGAGATCAAATCTATCCATGGTCATGATGCTTTCTTAATTGAATATGATCAGTTATCTGTATTTTTAAGTGACGTTTTTAAATATCCAAAAGCAAAGTTATCTCAGCAAAAAAAGATCAAGATCGTTAAATTTGGAGGCACATCACTTGCAAATGGCAAGGGTATTGAAAAAGTAATTCAAGTGATCTCTTCAAAAATTAAGGATGGAGAAAAAATTGCAATCGTAGCTTCTGCAAGGGGAAATACAACTGATGATTTGCTGGAGATTTTAGAAGATGCGAAATCCGGTAACGGTTATTTAAAAAAGTTTGAAGCATTTAAGCAATATCAGTTACAACCTAGTAAGGATGTTGATTTTGAACACGAATTTTCATTGCTTGAAAAAGTATTTGAAGGGGTTCATTTATTGGGCGATTACAGCACAAAAATAAAAGACAGGGTATTAGCACAAGGTGAATTAATGTCGGTTAAAATACTGGCAAATTTGTTGCAAAATGAGGGTATTAATGCAAATTTTGTCGATAGTCGGAATTTGATAAAAACAGATGATACCTTTGGAGAAGCAATTCCCATACAGGAAATATCCAAAGAAAATGTGATCAGATATTTCAAGAAGAATAAAGAGAGAGTAAATATTATTACTGGATTTATTGCTTCAAACCTGGAGGGAGAAACTACTACTTTAGGAAGAAACGGATCTAATTATTCAGCATCATTGATCGCTAATTATTTAGATGCTGAAGAGCTGGAAAACTACACCCATGTTGATGGGATTTTTACCGCTAATCCTGATTTGGTTTCGGATGCTAAAAAAATAGAAGAATTAACTTTTCAGGAAGCAAATGAGCTTGCAAATTTTGGAGCAAATATTTTACACGCAAAAACAATTATTCCTCTAGTTGAAAAGAATATTCCATTACGTTTGTTAAATACTTTTGATACAGATAATAAAGGAACTTTGATAAAAGCTGAATCAAAAAGCAAAGGAATACGATCGGTTACCGTGCAAGAGAATGTTTCATTGATTAGTCTGGCAGGTAGAGGTTTACTTGGTAAATCAGGTGTTGATGCTAGAATATTTTCTGCTTTGGCACAAAGTGATATTAGTGTTAGTATTATTTCTCAAGGATCATCAGAAAGAGGAATTGGATTTATCGTTAATTCAGTTGATGCAAAGAAGGCAAAACTGGCACTTGAAAAAGAGTTTAGCAAGGAGTTTGAAACACATGATGTGAATAATATTCAAGTGAAAAATAATTTGGGTATTGTTTCAGTAATTGGACAAAGTCTGGATAATTTTCATTTTGCTTATAGTGCTTTAATGAAAAACGGTGTTTCACCTGTTATGATCAATAATACAGTTACAGGTGATAATATTTCATTAGTACTTAAAAATAAAGATATTCACAAGGCAATTAATGTAATTCACGGACATATTTTTGGAGTATCCACCAAAATTAATATTGCTATTTTTGGCAAAGGATTGGTAGGAGGCACCATGATCCAACAGATTTTAAAAAGTGCTGATGATATAGATAACCGTAAGAATATAAAGCTCAATATATTTGCGGTTGCAGGTTCTAAAAAGGTGCTTTTACAAAAAGGAGGAATTGGCGAAAACTGGGAAGAAGAACTGGAAAAATCAGGTAAGGAAAACTATACCATAAATGATATCATACAGTTTGCACGAGATAACCATTTTGAAAATCTGATCGCTGTTGATAATACTGCTTCAGGTGATTTTATTCAAAACTATATTCCACTGATTGAAAATGGTTTTGATCTGGTTTCTTCAAATAAAATTGCAAATACAAAATCGTTTGAATTTTATAAGGAACTTCGTGAATCTTTAAAAAGAAATGATAAGAGTTATTTGTATGAAACTAATGTTGGTGCAGGATTACCATTAATTGATACTATCAATCTATTGCATAACTCTGGTGAGAATATCACAAAAATAAAAGGTGTATTTTCTGGAAGTTTGAGTTATTTGTTTAATAATTTCTCTATTGAGGATAAGCTTTTTGCAGACATTCTAAATGAAGCCGTTCAACAAGGGTTTACAGAGCCGGATCCGAGAGAAGATTTAAGTGGAAATGATGTTGGAAGAAAATTGTTAATTTTGGCAAGAGAACTGGATCTTAAAAATGAGTTTAAGGATATTAAAATTCACAATTTAATTCCGGAACATTTAAGAGATGGAAGTAAAGAGGAGTTTTTAAGCAATATGCAGGATCTGAATCATACCTATAAAGAGCTAAAAGTAAATCAGAAATCTGGAAATGTTTTGCGTTATGTTGGTGAATTATCAGGTGATCTGCAAAAAGAAAAAGGCAATTTAGAGGTGAAATTGGTTTCTGTTTCGAAAAATAGCTCGTTGGGTCAAGTAAAAGGATCAGATTCTATCTTTGAAATATATACGGAGTCATATGGAGACAGACCAATTGTAATTCAGGGAGCTGGAGCCGGAGCAAAAGTAACGGCAAGAGGCGTTTTTGGGGATATTTTACGACTGGCAGAAAAAGCAATATAGTTTGCCCTTTGAGAGTTGAAAACCTCAAAGAGAATTTAAATAAAAAGATTAATGGGTAAAAAGCATTTTGAAACGGAAGCAATAAGAACACAGAGTGAACGATCACATTTCAGTGAACATTCTACACCTATGTATATTACCTCTAGTTTTGTTTTTGATGATGGCGAAGATATGAGAGCTTCTTTTGCCGAAGAAAAAGAGAAGAATCTTTACAGCAGATTTTCAAATCCAAATACCACTGAATTTGTAGATAAAATTGTACAAATGGAAGGAGCAGAGATTGGTTATGCCTTTGCAACAGGGATGGCAGCCATATTTTCTACATTTGGAGCTTTGCTAAGCAGTGGAGATCATGTGGTTTCCTGTAGATCTGTTTTTGGTTCTACCCATACCTTATTTACAAAATATCTTCCTAAATGGAATATTGAAACTTCATATTTTAAAGTTGATGAGGTTAATAAAATTGAAAGTCTGATACAATCAAATACAAAGATTTTATACGCAGAATCGCCTACCAATCCGGCAGTTGATATTCTGGATCTGGAATTATTAGGTCAAATAGCTAAAAAGTATAATTTACTTTTGGTAATAGACAATTGTTTTGCTACTCCTTATTTACAGAAACCCATTGAATTTGGAGCAGATATTGTGGTACATTCTGCAACCAAATTAATTGATGGACAGGGGAGAGTTTTAGGTGGTGTGGCAGTTGGTAAGTCTGATCTAATTCGTGAAATTTATTTATTTTCCCGAAATACAGGTCCAGCAATGTCACCGTTTAATGCCTGGGTTCTGTCAAAAAGTTTGGAAACCTTGGCGGTAAGAGTTGAAAAACATTGTGAAAATGCTTTAAAAGTAGCCAAATTTTTAGAAAACCATTCCAATGTAAATTGGGTAAAGTATCCCTTTTTAAAATCTCATCCACAGTATGAAGTTGCCAAAAAGCAAATGAAATTAGGTGGAAATATTGTAGCTTTCGAGGTAATAGGAGGAATAGAAGCAGGGAGAAAGTTTTTGAATACTATTAAAATGTGTTCCTTATCAGCAAATCTAGGAGATACCCGAACAATTGTAACACATCCAGCATCAACAACGCATAGTAAATTAGATGAAAAGGACAGATTAGAAGTAAGTATAACAGATGGCTTAGTGAGGATTTCTGTAGGATTAGAACATATTGATGATATCATAAATGATCTTGATCAGGCATTAAAAGATTGAAATGCAGTTAAAAATAAAACATAAACATCATACCCATGGCGAAACCAATCGGAGAAGTATAGTTAAATCCATAACCTGGCGTTTAATTGGTAGTTTGGATACAACAGTTATTGCTTATTTTGTAACTGGAGGAGATTTTATAAAGGCTATTTCTATTGGTGGTTTTGAAATAATTACTAAAATGGTTGTATATTTTTTTCATGAAAGAGCCTGGGTTAAAATTAAGTGGGGAAAAAGAATTGAAGATCTTCCGGGTGTAAAAACAGCTGATACGAAAAGGCGTAGTGTGGTAAAGGCAACAACCTGGAGGCTTTTAGGAACTCTGGATACATTTGTCCTTTCTAATATTTTTACGAAAAATATAAAACATGCAACAGGAATATCTTTAATTGAATTAATTACAAAACCGATTTTGTATTTTTTTCATGAAAGATTTTGGAACAGTGTATTTTGGGGTAAAAGAGAATTTGAAGAGTTAAAAAATGAAGAGATAAAGCATGAAGAATAATATTGAAGAAATTATAAAAGATAAAATATTGATCTTAGATGGAGCCATGGGAACCATGATCCAGCAATATAATTTTATGGAAGAAGATTATCGGGGTGAGCGGTTTAAGGATTTTAAAGTTTCTGTAAAAGGAAACAACGATTTACTTTCGTTAACACAACCAGAAGCAATTAAAGAGATCCATAGAAAATATCTGGAAGCCGGTGCAGATATTATTGAAACCAACACTTTTTCAGGAACTACTATTGCGATGGCTGATTATCAAATGGAAGATCTGGTAACAGAATTGAATTTTCGATCAGCTAAGATTGCAAGGGAAGTAGCGGATGAATTTACAGCAAAAGAGCCAAATAAACCTCGTTTTGTAGCAGGTTCTATGGGACCAACTAACAAAACTGCAAGTATGTCACCGGAAGTAAATGATCCAGGGTACAGAGCCATAACTTTTGAGGAATTAAAAACTGCTTATAAACAGCAGGCAGAAGCATTGGTTGATGGTGGAGTGGATCTTCTTTTAGTAGAAACGGTGTTTGATACATTAAATGCAAAAGCAGCATTATTTGCCATTGAAGAAATTAAGGATGAAAGAAAAATTCATATTCCTGTAATGATGAGTGGTACCATTACAGATGCAAGTGGAAGAACTTTATCCGGACAAACTGCAGAGGCTTTTTTGATTTCTGTTTCACATATCCCACTTTTAACGGTAGGTTTGAATTGTGCATTGGGAGCAAAACAATTAACACCGTATTTGCAGACGATTTCAGATAAAACAAGTTTTGGAGTTTCTGCCCATCCAAATGCCGGATTACCAAATGCCTTTGGAGAATACGATGAAAGCCCACAGGATATGGCAGAACAAATTAAAGAATATTTAGATAAGAATTTAGTAAATATTGTTGGAGGTTGTTGTGGCACAACACCGGCACATATCAAAGCTATCGCTGAAGTGGTAAAGGATTATAAACCCAGGGAAACTACTGATTGATTTTGAAATTATCTGAATATTGAAAAAATGACTAAGAAAGTGAATTGTAAAAAATTAAAGCTATCAGGTTTAGAGCCTTTAATTATTGATGAGAACAGTAATTTTATCAATATAGGAGAAAGAACTAATGTGGCAGGATCACGAAAATTTCTTCGATTGATCAAAGAGGAGAAATTTGATGAAGCACTTGATATTGCACGACATCAGGTGGAAGGTGGGGCGCAGATCATAGATGTCAATATGGATGATGGTTTGATCGAAGGTAAAAAAGCAATGGTTGATTTTATGAATTTGATTGCTGCAGAACCGGATATCGCCAGAGTCCCAATAATGATTGACAGTTCAAAATGGGAGATCATTGAAGCGGGATTACAAGTCGCACAAGGAAAATGTGTGGTAAATTCTATCAGTTTAAAAGAAGGAGAAGAAGCATTCATTCATCATGCAACCTTGATAAAACGGTATGGGGCAGCTGCTATTATTATGGCTTTTGATGAAGTTGGTCAGGCCGATAGTTATGATCGTAGAATTGAAATTGCAAAAAGATCCTATGATATTCTGGTGAATCAGGTGAATTTTGCTCCACAGGATATCATTTTTGATCTGAATATTTTTCCGGTAGCAACCGGAATGGAAGAGCACAAAGCAAATGCTACTGATTTTATTGATGCCACAAAATGGGTAAAAGAGAATTTACCATGTGTAAGTGTTAGTGGAGGTTTGAGTAATGTTTCTTTTTCCTTTAGGGGAAATAATACCGTACGTGAGGCTATGCACTCTGTATTTTTGTATCATGCAATTAAGGCCGGTATGAATATGGGAATTGTAAACCCTACTATGTTAGAGGTTTATGATGAAATTCCAAAAGATCTGCTAGAGCATGTTGAAGATGTGATCTTAAACAGAAGAGAGGACGCAACTGAACGCTTATTAGAGCTTGCAGAAACCGTAAAAGGAACTAAAAAAGAACAAAAAATAGATCTTTTATGGAGAGAAAAATCTCTTCAGGATAGAATTACATATGCTTTGGTAAAAGGTATAGATGCCTATATTATTGAAGATGTGGAAGAAGCCAGGCAAAAAGTTGATGAACCTGTAGATGTTATTGAAGTCAATTTAATGACAGGAATGAATGTAGTAGGAGATCTTTTTGGCTCGGGAAAAATGTTTTTGCCTCAGGTAGTAAAATCAGCAAGAGTAATGAAAAAAGCGGTTGCTTATTTAACTCCGTTTATTGAGGCTACAAAAGAAGAGGGGGCAAGAGGAGCAGGAAGGATATTAATGGCTACTGTAAAAGGTGATGTACATGATATTGGTAAAAATATTGTGAGTGTGGTTTTGGCATGTAACAATTATGAAATTGTGGATATGGGTGTAATGGTACCACCGGAAAAAATTATTGAAGCTGCAATAAAGGAAAATGTAGATATTATTGGTTTGAGTGGTTTGATTACTCCATCACTAGATGAAATGGTTTATTTAGCAAAGGAGATGGAACGACAAAATTTTAAAGTTCCGTTAATGATTGGTGGTGCAACAACTTCCAAAGCGCATACCGCTGTAAAAATTGACCCTGAATACAAATATGGTGTGGTCCATGTTTTAGATGCATCAAAAGCGGTTACTGTGGTAGGAGATTTGTTAAGAGAAAAAGATGTTGAGCAATATGTAAGTGACATTAAAAAAGATTATGAACAAGTCCGTGAAGGTTTTCACAACAGAGCAAAAGCTAAAGAATTATTAACTTTAGATGAGGCAAGAAAGAATAAGTTTAAAATAAACTGGGAGAAAGAAAAGATCCCAACTCCAAAGTTTATTGGAACTAAAGTATTTGACAATATTCATCTTAAGAAATTAGTCAACTATATCGACTGGACACCTTTTTTTAGAACCTGGGAATTGCATGGAAAATATCCT
>JAUVCP010000161.1 GCA_030590765.1 Flavobacteriaceae bacterium
ATCCACAGCCCATACATTCAACACCTAAAGTATCTTTCCACTGACATGACAACAAATGATCTTCTAAGAAGGAGATAAAACTCATGGCTAAATTTTAAATAAAAATAGGTAAAATATTCCAATTGGTTTTCAAACTGTACCTTTGTATTGTGAAGAAAAACAGAATTTTCAAACTCGGAGATAAGATTGCAATGCTTAATGAGCCCATATCCGGCACTATAGTTAAAATTAATAAAGAACAAGTTGTTATACTTGCAGAAGATGATTTTGAGTACGAATGTAATATCTGTGAAATCGTACAAAATTCTAATTTAATTGATTTATTGGATGAAGTTATAAGTGAAAATACCAATCCTAAAAAAACTGTATTTTCAAATCCAAGTTCCAAAATAAAAAATAATAATAAATCTGAAATTTTAGAAGTAGATCTACACATTCATGAACTTGTTTCTTCTGAAAAAGGGATGAGTAATTATGAAATGCTACAAATTCAAATAAGTACAGCAAAAAACAACCTGGAAATGGCAATAAGAAATAGACGGCAACGAATTGTTTTTATCCATGGTATAGGCGCAGGAATTCTAAAAAATGAACTTTACAAATTGTTTAAAAAATATCCATTAGAACACTATGATGCATCCTATCAAAAATATGGTCAGGGAGCTACAGAGGTATATATTTATCAGAATAAAAAATAATAAAGTTCATCAATTTCTTTAGAATACTACATTGTCAATTCAGTCAAATTTAAGATATTTAAACCTATTAATATTCTCAACTGCACGAAATGGTATTTAACTACTGAATTTAAAAACTCTATATAGATGTTTGAAAAACACCAAAAAGATAAGTATCGTTAAATATAAGTGATTCATCACCGCTTTTTAACACAACATCATGTAAAACAACGATATGTTCGTAGGCAATAATTGTAACTCCGTCTTCATCAAAAACCTTGTTGTTTTGAACAGCAATCGTACCAGAAATACCCTTCCAGTTCTTAATTACCTTTGGTTCAACAGGAGGTACAACTGTGCAAAAGTAACTTGAACTCACTTCACTTTCAAAAACCCTGTCTGTTACGGTATACAGGCCTATTTCTGTTACAGAAACAGGAAGAACAGGAAGATCGTCATTTTTGATCTGTTTATCTGTTAAGGTAACGATCAATGCTTCTTTATGTCCATTGGGACTTAAACGATACATGGTAATATTAATATCACCACATACATTTACTTTTTCCTCAAATTCAAAACTTGCAATATCCAAATTACCATCATTACAAGAAAAAGCGATCAGAAAACTTAACAGAAAGAATAATTTTTTCATTTTATCATATTATCTGACAAAAATAAGAGATTTATTCACTAAAGAAAATCAAAACACAAAATAAAAATATATACTTTTGTTCAATGCAAAAAATATACTTTGATAGCGCAGCTACAACAGCAATTGATAAAGAAGTTATTTCAATTATTACAGAAACCATGGAGAGTACCTATGGTAACCCCTCTTCCTCTCATCAATTTGGAAGAAGTGCCAGAGCTTTGGTTGAACAATCACGAAAAAAAATTGCTCAAATCTTAAATTGTTCTGCTACCGAAATTGTTTTTACAGCTGGGGGAAGCGAGGCAGATAACTTGATCTTGTTTAATGCTGTAAAAAATTTAGGAATAAAACGTATCATAACCTCAAGTATTGAACATCATGCCATTTTGCATACCATAAAAGTTTTGGAAAATGATTTTGGTATTATTGTTGATTATGTTGATCTGGATGAAAATGGAGAAATTGACCTTGCTCATTTAACCTTGCTTCTTGAAGATCAAACATATAAAACTTTAGTGAGTTTAATGCTGGTGAACAATGAGTTAGGTAATATTCTAGATATAGATAAAATTGTTGAGATCTGTAAAAAGAATAATGCTTTATTTCATTCGGATACCGTTCAGGGTATTGCCCATGTTCCTATAGACCTCCAAAAAGTTCCTATTGATTTTATTGCTGCAAGTGCTCACAAATTCCACGGTCCAAAAGGAGTTGGTTTTGCAGTATTTAAAAAAGGTTTTGGTATTTCTCCTTTGTTACACGGTGGAGAACAAGAAAGGGGTGCCAGAGCGGGTACTGAAAATATACATAGTATCATGGGAATGGAAAAAGCACTTAGCATTGCAACAGATCATTTTGATGAGCATAAAATGTATATAAATGGTTTGAAACAGTATTTTATAATCAAACTAAAAGAGAATTTTAAAGATATATCCTTTAATGGAAGATCAAATGATCTGGAAAAAAGTGCCTTTCATATTTTAAATGTACGTTTTCATAAGGATTACCCTATGTTGCTTTTTAGCTTGGATTTAAAAGGAATTGCAGTATCAGGTGGAAGTGCCTGCCAAAGTGGTAGTAACAAGGGATCTCATGTTTTAAATGCTATTTTATCTGAAGAGGAGTCTTTAAAAACTTCAGTTCGGTTTTCTTTTAGTAAATACAATACCAAAGATGAAATAGATTATGTAATAGATGTTCTTAAGGGTATTATTGTATAAAAAAAGCCCTCGAAAATTCGAGAGCTTTGATATTTTTTTTAGTTTAGAAAATCAACTATCTGCATCTAAATAATCCGGTATCCCATCTCCATCGGTATCATCATTTGTAGGATCTCCGTCTCCATTTGCATCTTCATCAATGGTAAGTTTTTCATCGTCATCATCATCTATGTCCAAAAAGTTTGGTATTTCATCACCATCTGTATCATCATCAAAAACATCATTATTATCATTCAGATCCTCTAAATAATCTGGAACACCATCCGTATCCGTATCTACAATTCTTACAGAGCCTAATTCAACATAAAAGTAAAGAACTCCATTTTGAGGAATAGCTCCCTGAGCAAAATTTCCATATGCCAATCCTGAGGGCATAAAAATTACTCCTTTTCCTGTAGCAAAATAATCAAAAGATTCATCTGGATTAATTACTTTTTTCCCTTCTTTAAAATACGGAATTCCATATTGCCAACCTTGAATAGTTCTTGGCAATAATAACCAGGATCTTGATGCTGTAAAACTTAAATTTTCATCAAATTTAATACTATCAATTGTAAATCCCTGATATTTGATCTGAACGGAATCATTTTTCGTTGGGTTTATTCCAATACCTTTAAAATCAGTATAAACATATAATTTATATTTGATATCATTTAATGTAATATTCTCTATATCAACATAATCCATTAAAGGTATCTCTCCATTCTTGATGGTGTCCACCCTTTTGTCTTCATTGATATAATGTGACTGTAAAAAATTTACAAGAATATCATCATCAATCAAAGCCTGTGCAACCGGATCGTGCGTGTCTTTATCATCGTCATCGCTACAAGAAACAAATGCGATTGCAAGTAAAAAATATAAAAAATATTTCAATTTCATAAGTATATATTATTAAGAGTGTTTTTATAAAAATTGAGTTGCAATTTACAATATTAAATTCTTTTAGATCAAGTAAAACAAAAATTAACAATTGTTTAAATCATTGGTTGATCAAATGATCTAAACATAATAAGTATAAATATCTTATCTAAAATTAATTTTTCGCATTCTCAAACTTAAAGGAGTAACTTCTAAATATTCATCATCTTTGATATACTCCATACATTCTTCCAAAGAGAAATCAACTTTTGGAAATATCTTGGCTGCTTCATCTGTTCCAGATGAACGTACATTCGATAATTTTTTTCCTTTGATCAAATTAACCGACATTAAATCCTGTTTATTATTCTCTCCAACTACCTGACCAATATAGATTTCTTCATTAGGATCAATAAAAAATCTTCCTCTATCTTGCAATCTGTCAATTGCATATGCAGTAGCCTTACCAGCTACTGCTGCAACAATAGCTCCATTGATCACCTCATTAAAATCTCCTTTATATGCATCATAACCTCTTAAACGGTGATTGATTATGGATTCTCCTTGTGTAGCAGTAAGCAATCTATTTCTTAAGCCAATCAATCCACGTGAAGGAATATCAAATTCAAGATGTTGCAGATCTCCTTTAGGCTCCATTACCAAAAGGTCTCCTTTACGCATCGTAACTAAATTAATTGCTTTACTGGCCAATTCTTCCGGAACATCAATTACCAATGTTTCAAATGGCTCAGATTTCACACCATCCACATCTTTTAGAATTACTTTTGGTCTTCCCACCTGTAATTCATAGCCCTCTCTTCTCATGGTCTCAATCAATACCGATAAATGAAGTATTCCTCTACCAAAAACAACAAATTTGTCTTCCGAATCAGTTTCTTCCACACGCAATGCAAGATTCTTTTCCGTTTCTTTAAACAATCTATCACGTAAATGTCTTGAAGTAACAAATTTACCTTCCTTACCAAAAAATGGTGAATTGTTTATAGTAAATAACATACTCATGGTAGGTTTATCAACTTCAATTCTTGGTAAAGCTTCCGGATTTTCAAGATCGGCAATAGTATCTCCAATTTCAAAACCATCAATTCCGGTAAGGGCACAAATATCACCACTTCTTACTTTATCAGTTTTTGCTTTTCCTAAGCCTTCAAATGTATGTAATTCTTTAATTCTTACTTTTTTTGTTGAGCCATTAGCCTTACAAAGCATATAATCTTTTCCTGCTTCCAAATCTCCTCTAAACACCCTTCCTATTGCAATTCTACCTGTAAATGAAGAAAAATCCAAAGAAGTGATCTGCATTTGTGGAGATCCTTCTCGATAAGGAGCCTCCGGAATATTCTTAATTATGGAATCTAATAAAGGAATTATATTATCTGTTGGTTCTTGCCAGTCTCTACTCATCCAACCGTTTTTAGCCGAACCATAAATTGTATCAAACTCTAATTGCTCTTCAGTTGCATCTAATGCAAACATCAGATCAAAAACCTTTTCATGAACAATATCAGGTGTACAGTTTTCTTTATCAACCTTGTTTACCACAACAATAGGCATCAATCCAAGTTCTAAGGCCTTACTCAATACAAAACGAGTTTGAGGCATTGGGCCTTCAAAAGCATCTACTAAAAGTAAAACTCCATCAGCCATTTTCAATACCCTTTCTACTTCTCCACCAAAATCTGCGTGGCCTGGTGTATCTATAACATTGATTTTTACGCCCTTATAGTTTACAGAAACATTTTTAGATAAAATTGTAATTCCACGTTCACGCTCCAAATCATTGTTGTCTAATAACAATTCTTTACGCTCTTTACGGTCGTCAAGAATCTTAGCTTGGTCAATAATTTTATCTACCAAAGTTGTTTTACCATGATCAACGTGCGCAATAATTGCGATATTCCTTATAGATTGCATATCCTCATTTTTTGAAAGTGCAAAAGTAGTTGTTTTATTTTGATTTAAAGTAGATATTGGATAGTAATTAGCCATACTCAGAAAATTACGATAGAAATTCTCTTAAGCATTGATTTACTGATGCTTTAGAGCGATTTATTCATTTACAAACACTGCATTAAAAATATGATCAAAACTCTCTAAAACATTTATCGTAGCATTATTTCTATTGATATCAGCATTATTTCTTAAAACATAGTTTTCAAGAGAACCTGTTCTAGAATTTTGTCGCATACCATTGTAGTAAACATTTTCTACAAAATCGGGAAAAATAATTTGTTTAATGGTTACCCTGAATTGATTAGACTCAACATCAACAATTACAAATGCCTTAAATCCCTTACTTGTATAAGTTGGTAAATTGTTTCCGTTGATGAAAATCAAATCTGTAATTGCAGAGTTTCCAA
>JAUVCP010000004.1 GCA_030590765.1 Flavobacteriaceae bacterium
GCCTGAAGTCCAAGGGAATACTTTAGAAGAACAGATTGAAAATTTTGAAAATATTGGCAATAATAAACTAGGTTCCATGAAGAGATATATGTTGCCATTTTCCATGATGACAACAAAAGGAGTTTATGAAAATCAAAGAAAAGTTACCGACAAAAAACGTGTTTGTATTTTAACCCGTTCGGCTTTTGCCGGACAACAACATTACGGAGCTGTAAGCTGGTCGGGAGATATTCATGCACAATGGAGTGTTTTAAGAAATCAGATCTCTGCCGGTATTAACTTTTGTGCTACCGGAATTCCTTACTGGACAACCGATATTGGTGCTTTTATTCCAGATAACCCATTGGGTAACAAAGACAACGCTTATCGTGAAATATATCTTCGTTGGTTCCAGTTTGGGGTTTTTAATCCGATATTCCGTTCTCATGGATCAGGAACAGCAAGAGAAATATGGAATTTTGGAGGAGAAAATTCATGGACCTATGAGCCTTTGAAGAGGTTTGATAATTTACGTTATCGTTTGCTGCCTTATATTTATTCTATGGCATGGCAGGTCACCGATAATGATTATACCATGATGCGTAGTTTGGCATTTGACTTTAGTGATGATTCGAATGTTTATAATATTGATAATCAATACATGTTTGGCCCGGCATTTTTAGTGAGACCGGTTACTGAAAAAATGTATTACGAAAAGAATTATCTGGGCGAATTGGTTCAGGGAGATGATTTCTTCGATAAAAATGGAAAACAAGGAAGTTTGACAACCGAATTCTTTAATGGAATTGAATTTGACACTTTGGTAGCAACAGATACCCGAAAGAAAATTGATTTCAATTGGAATGATGGAATTTCTCGTCCAAAAGAAATCCATCAGCACTATTACAGCATTCGATTCTCAGGAGAAATACAACCAAAAGAATCAGGTAAATTTACTTTTTTAACTACATCTAATGATGGGGTTCGGGTCAAGATCAATGATAAAATAGTTATTGAAAACTGGACTCCACATGGAGCTACTGTTGATACAGGAGAAATTGAGCTTAAAGCCAATAAAAAATATAAAATCCAAGTGGAGTATTTTCAAACTCTTGGTGGAGCGGTTACAAAATTGGCATGGATCAAACCTAGTGTAGCTGCAAAATTGAAAGCTCAGATAATTCCAGCAACTAAATCTGTTCAGGTTTATTTACCAAAATCTTCAAATTGGATAGATTTTTGGAGAGGAAATTCTTTTAAAGGAGGGCAAACAGTTGAAACACTAGCTCCTATTGATGAGATTCCTTTGTATGTGAAAGCAGGTTCGATAATACCAATGGGGCCATATGTGCAATATGCAAACGAGAAACCTGCAGACCCAATAGAGCTAAGAATTTATACAGGTGCAGATGCCAGTTTTACCTTATACGAAGATGAAAATGACAATTACAATTATGAAAAAGGGATCTATGCCACCATTCAATTCCATTGGAATGAAAAGGAGCAAACCCTGACAATTGAAGATATAAAAGGAAAATTCCCGGGCATGTTACACAACAGAATTTTTGAAATTGTTTGGGTTGACAACAATCATGGAGTTGGATTAGAACCCACTAAAAATCCTGACGCAATCATCAAGTATTCCGGTAGGAAAATAGTGATAAAGAAGAAATAAACAAGGAAACTACAATTAACAATATAATGAAGCGACAATTCGTAAATTCTGATACTAAAAGAAGTATAAAGTCCATTACACTTGTTTTTTTATTTTTTATATCTAACCAAATAGTTGCACAAAAAGATTTAATAATTCAACCTACTGAATCTCATCCTATTATTGAGTTAGATCAGTGGCAAGTTCATATGGGTGATCTGACTGTTGATCAGGTTTTTGAAACAAATTCAAAAACAAAATGGGAACGGGAAAGTATCGGTCATATTTGGCGAGAGAAGAATCAAGTTAAATGGTATAAAAAAGAAATTACTTTACCCGATTCTTTTAAAAGAAGAGACATTGTCATGGAGTTTAGAGTAACCTGTGGAGGAAGTATTTTTGTTGATGGAAAGGAAATGTTCCAGTCAAATACTTCCAATGGAAGTGGTATTCTGGTAAATAATGCAAAGGCAGGCACCAAATTTACAATTGCTGTAAAAGTGAAGAATCATAGTGGAAGTTGTAGTTTTATTCAAGCAGACCTGACAGCTTTACCCCATGGTTACGCACAATTCTTTTCTTCAAAAAAGAAATTAGTATTCAATTCAAAAGGTATTTCTATAGATCATTTGAAAAGGAAATTATATGATTCCAATGAAGATATCCCTGACCAATCCTATGATGATAGTAATTGGGAGGAAGTATCATTAAATGATAACTGGGAAGGAGAAAATAAGCATGCATGGTACAGAACCAGCTTTAAGGTTCCAAAAGAGATTAATGGATTTAGTACGCAAGGTCGAGCTTTGCGAATAAGCCTTAGTACAGATGATCGTGGAGATCTTTATGCCAATGGAGTAATAAAAATAAGTGCTCATGAAAAGAGATTTGAGACGATCATAACCACATCTGCTGATATTGAAAAACCTATCTTACTGGCATTAAAAGTGTATAACAATAGCGGTTCGGGTGGGTTGGCTGGAGCCAGCATCATCACAGAAGAAGAATATCAGTTAAAATCTGATCTTAGAGATGTTGTTAGAAGAGTTGACCGGGTGGAGAGATATTTAAAAAGTAATCCGAAACCCAAGGTAAAGATTGTTAATTACCTATCGAATCTTATCTGTTTTAAATTGGATGAAAAACCTTTATCTAAAAAATTGGATTTGCTGACAAGTATGTTGAACCAGGTAGAAGCAGAATTAGCCAAAGATCCTACCTTTTTAATACTTCCTTATTTGCAATCGGCTGAAAAAACAGGAATGACCATTAAATGGGAAACTATTTACCCAACTCATGGTCATATTGAGTATGGAAAGACTAAGAACTTTGGCAAAAAAACAATTGAAGAAGCAAATCCAAACTTAATTCACCAACTAACCATAGTAGGACTTGAGCCTGATCAAAAGTACTATTACAGAGTCGTTTGTGGAAATCTGAGTAGTCCGATCTCAACCTTTACAACAAAACCAGACAGCAATAAACCTTTCAAATTTATTGTTTATGGTGATAACCGAACACAGGTTAAAGTTCACGAGAGAATTTCCAGACAAATTGCAAAAGAAAATAGTGATTTTGTGATCAATGTGGGAGATGTTGTATCTCGTGGTGAAGTACTTCCTCAATGGATTGATGAATATTTTCTTCCAATTGGTGCATATAGTAGTACTACACCAAGTTATATTTCTATCGGAAATCATGAATATGGAGGGTATTGGGATAAGAGAAAAGTACCTCCTTTTGAAAAGTATGTAAGTCATCCAATTGGAACGGTAGGAAGTACGCAATATTATTTTTCTTTTGATTATGGAAATTCCCATTTCATCATTTTGGATCCTAATGAGGGAGAAAATGGCGGTGATGATTCTATTATTTCACCTGATAGTCAACAATATAATTGGTTTATACAAGACCTAAAAGAAGCTCAAAAAACAAGTGACTGGATCTTTGTTATTATGCATGAGCCACCATATTCTGAATGCTGGTCGGGTGGTTATTATGATGGGGAGCCTCCTTTACGGAAGTATATTGTGCCAATTATCGAGGCAAATAATGTTTCGATCGTATTTGCTGGTCACACTCACGATTACGAAAGAGGATTACCCCATGAAACTTACGATCCAAAAACAGGAAAGGGAAATAATGCTGCTTATATCATTACCGGTGGCGGGGGAGCCAGTTTAGATGATCATAAATATTTCGAATGGGATCAAATTGACCTGCCAGATCATCCTGCTAATCCTGATAATGATGAATATGATGGAGGAAAATATTATAAGTACCACTATGTTGTAGTGGAAGTAAATGGAAAAAAAATAAAAGTAAAAGCTGTTGAAGTAAACGGTGACGGAACAAATGGTGGTGTTTTTGATTCATTTGAGATGAGATCTCCTTTTAACAAATAAGGCTCTACCACGAATTTAATGAAAAATAGAAATATCGAATACAAAATTAAATTTAGAAGTTCGACTTTAAAAAACAAATTTTGATCGGATAGTGCTGGCCGCAGTGATAATGAATGAAGTACCGGAATTGCGTTTATCGCAGCACAGCAAGATAAAAAGAGCATGCAGGTACGGGAATGAATGGTGCGCAGCAATCACCTTGGGCAGTAGAGGTTTTTTTGTTTCTTTTTTTATCCAAAAAAAGAAAAAGAAATTAATTTTGGTGATATACCCATCAAAATAACAATAGAACCATAAATAAAATAATCATGAAAAAACCTATTAAGTTAAGTTCCATATTTACAATCATATTGATACTGATTGCTGTAATTGGAACAACTGAATTACAGGCACAGGTTAAAAAAGGAATGTATGATAAAATGAAAGGTGGCGGTATTCCGGATACACAATTAAGTCAAAAGGACAATGACTATCTGGATAGGCAGGCAGCAGTATTTTTAGATTCAGTACAATCCATTATTTCTGAGTTTCCTCCACAAATAAAGGAGGCAAGAGAAAGGGGAATGGCAAAATTATTAATGGATGCTGTTTTTCATGAGCATTTTGCAGCATTTAGAAAACCTGCTCAACAATTCTTTCATTCTCAGGCAAATAAAGTTATTACAGAACTGGAAAATACAAAAGTTACTAAGGGTGCTAAGATCTGGAAAATATACAATATGGGTTTTATTGTAAAAACAAAGACGGTAACAATGGCATTTGATCTGGTTACAGGAGAAACTTCAGGATCAGATGACTTTAAATTGAATCAAAAAGAGATTGAACGTCTTGTTGCACAATGTGATGTATTGTTTATAAGTCACTGGCATCCGGATCATGCAGATCCCAGAATAGCCCAGGAATTTTTAGATCTGGGACGTGCAGTGATTGCTCCTGATCAGGTTTGGAAAGGAAAACCTATACATTCAGAAATACTTCATATGGAACGTATTGCACATAAAACTCAAAAGCTCCAACTTCAAAACCAGGAGTTAAAAGTTGTTGTTAATCCCGGACATCAAATGAAATCACATATCAACAATGTTGTTTTGGTCACAACTCAGGAAGGAATAACCATTGCTCATACGGGTGATCAGATCAATGAAGGTGATTTTATGATTGATTTTGAATGGATTGACGAGGTATATAAACATAATAAAGTGGATATCATGATGCCAAATGCATGGACAATGGACATCTTAAGACAAGTAAAAGGTTTTAAGCCAAAACTGGTGATGCCGGGACATGAATTGGAATTGGGGCATACTGTTTGGGACAGACTACCCTATTGGGGAGATGATAAATATCTGGAACTTAATTATGCTGAGCTAAAAGCATCCAAATATCCGGTTATAGCATTGATATGGGGAGAATCATATCACTATTATAAATAATTCTCCATCAACTCCTATAGAAATAAACAATGAAATATTTCAATCTATTTATTTTAAGCCTAACATTGTTCTTTTCATCATGTGATAAGAAAGTTCTGGACCTAAGTTCACCATTAGAACTTCAATGTGAATATTTAAGCGATCCTCTGGGAATTGATGTAAATTCTCCTAGACTAAGCTGGAAATTATCCCCTAACGGATCTTACACAAAACAACAAGCTTATCAAATTTTAGTAGCGGATAATCAAAAGGATCTAGATAATAATATTGGAAATCTATGGGATACTAAAAGAGTAGAGTCCTATCAATCCATTCAATTAAAATACAAGGGAAAGAAATTAGAATCCAGACAAAAGGTTTATTGGAAAATAAGGGTATGGAATCAGAACAATAAAGTTTCTAACTGGAGTAAAATCGCTATATGGGAAATGGCTTTATTGCATCCATCAGACTGGAAAGCAAAATGGGTTGGAACAAAAGATTCAAAAAAAATAAAGTGGAAAAAAAAGAACCCCACCTCTTACTTCAGAAAAGAATTTACTGTAAAAAATGACATTCAAAATTCCCGTGCATTTATAAGCGCTATAGGATATTATGAATTGTACATCAATGGAGAAAAAGTTGGAGATCATGTATTATCTCCAAATCAAAGCAATTACAACAAACGACAAGAGGCTGATTTTGATGATAATAGAGTTTCTAATTTAACATCACGAAACCTTTATGTAACCTATGATATTGGCAAACATTTACAGCAAGGTAAAAATGTTGTTTCCATTATTTTGGGAAATGGATGGTCTTATCGGACAGAAAGAGATGAATATGTACCTCTAAGCTATGGTTTACCAAGTTTTATTGTCCAGTTAGAAATGGTTGATTCCAAAGGCAAAACGCAACAAATTGTGAGTGATACTTCGTGGAAATACAACAAAGGTCCCATAGCAGAAAACAGTATTTATTATGGAGAAGTTTACGACGCACGATTAGAACAACCTGGCTGGAACAAAGCTGGGTTTGATGATAAAAGCTGGGGTAATTCCGAAATTTATGACAGTCCTGATGGAAAGCTAAAGGCTCAAATGTCTGCTCCAGATAGAGTTACCGGTACGATAAAACCTGTATCTATAAAAACTCTTAAAAAAGGAGTTTATGTATATGATTTCGGAACTGTTTTCTCCGGATGGGTACAATTAAAGGTGAAAGGTAAAAGAGGGAATGTATTAAAAATGACCTTTCTGGAAGATAGTGGTAATAACTTTGAGCAAAGTGATACTTATATTCTCAAAGGAGAAGGAATAGAAATTTGGGAACCTAAATTTACATGGCATGCATTTCGTTATGTGGAAGTTTCCAGTCCTGATATTTCATTAACAATTGAAAACTTAGAAGGAAAATTAGTACATACCGATGTAAATTCAGCTGGGACTTTTGAATCCTCTAATGAATTATTTAACAGAGTATTGAGAGATTTTAAAAAGACTCAATTGGATAATATGCATGGAGGTATTCCAAGTGATTGTCCACATCGTGAACGACGTGGTTATACAGGCGATGGTCAAATTGCAGCACAAGCGGCAATTTATAGTCTGGATATGAAAAGTTTTTACACCAAGTGGTTATATGACATTGCTGATTCTCAGAATAGTACAACTGGATATGTTCCTAATACAGCTCCTTACCAAAGTGGCGGTGGCGGAACTCCCTGGGGCTCTGCATATATTATAATTCCTTGGTATATGTACCTATATTATGGTGATACCACCGTTTTAGAGGAACATTATAAAGGAATGAAACTATTTCTTGACTATCTGGAAACACAAACGGATAAGGATGGATTGATCATTGAAAATAATTTAGGTGAATGGGTTCCTCCAACGGCTACTAAAATTCCACCTTCATTTGTGAGTTCTGCATATTATTATTACGATTTAACACTTATGCAAAATATTGCAACTGTTTTGAAAAAAGACCAAGATGCAGAGATATTTTTCAAAATCAAAGAGGGAGTAAAAAATTCTTTTAATAAACGATATTATAAAACTAATGAATCCAGTTATTCTATAGGCTGGCAGGGAGCAAATGTATTTCCTTTAGCTTTTGATCTTGTACCCAAAAAACATATAGAATCAGTCTTTAATACACTGGTTAAAAATGTGGAAGTAAAAGCAAAAGGACATTTTGATACCGGTATGATGGCAACTCCATATTTATTGGAAGTGCTTACAAAATATGGGCGAACTGATCTGGCTTACACAGTAATGAACCGTAGAGATTTCCCAAGTTTTGGTTATAATATTGAAAGAGGATCAACAACACTTTGGGAAGACTGGGTTGGTAATGATTCTCACAGTCATCCCATGTTTGGAAGTGTTACAGCATGGTTTTTTCAGGGTTTAGGTGGAATAAATCCAGATCCTAAAAACCCTGGGTTTAAACACACAATTATAAAACCAAATATTGTGAGTGAAATAGATTATGTAAACACAATATTCCCTTCCGTTTATGGAGAAATCAAATCTAACTGGAATATAAAAAATGGTGATTTTAAGCTTTTTGTTACAATTCCTCCAAATACAAATGCCTCCATTTTTATTCCTGCAGGAAATAAAGATAATACAAGTGTAGATAATTCAGATGCTGAATTTATGGGTTATGAAAATAATTTCGTGCATTATGAAGTCCCTTCCGGTAATTATCAATTTATTTCCAAAAACATAAAGGGATTGACAAAAACTCCAATGCTTTCCATTCCGGTTATCCATCCTGCAGACTCAACACTTTTTTCTCCAGATTCTGTAAAGATCCATATACACCAATATTCAAAAGACGCTGAGATTAGATATACTTTGGATGGTTCTGAACCAAAAAAAGATTCAAAATTATTTGCACAGCCTTTTATGCTTGATAAAAGCACAATTGTAAAAGCAAGAACATTTAAAAAAGGATCAGATCCCAGTTTTACAAAAATGAATAGAATTTCTTTTATTGATTCACTTAAAAATGGAATGCATTATAATTATTATGTGGGCACTTGGGTAAAACTTCCTCAATTTTCAAAATTAAAATCCATAAGAACCGGTAAAGTGTCTCATGTTTCTTTGGGTGAATTTGACGAATTTGACAATGCATTTGGAATTGTTTTTTTTGGAGAAATAGACATCCGCAAAGAAAATATTTACACTTTTTATTTGCGATCAAATGATGGCAGCAGATTATTTATTGACAATAAGGAGGTAATTAATTTTGATGGGCTACATGGATCCTCTTTTAAATCAGGAAGAATTAAATTAAGTAAAGGAAGACATCCTATTAAGCTGGAATACTTCCAGGCAGGAGGAGGCAAAGGTCTTGAATTATATTTTGAAAGTAGTGAAATAGAAAAACAATTGATTCCTTCAGATCTGCTTTTTATTGAATGATTTGATATTGATCAAGACTGTTTTACTTCCTTTTTTTTACTTTGATCTCTTCAATAAGTTGCCCATTGATATCAATCGCTTTTAGGATTGCATGTTTTTTCTTTACATCAATTCGCATATAGTGTTCTATTTTTTTGTATTTAACAGTCTCAGGCTGAATTGCATCCGTATCATATAAAGGAGCACCTCCACCAGCAGTTACAATATAATCAGTTCCACCATGTTTAGCATGGTGGTAATAATGATCGTGACCATTTAAAACAGCAGTAACATGGTGACGCTCAAAAATATCACCCCAGAATTCTCTTCTCATTTCTGCTTCAGCAACACGTGATTTTTTTATACTGTAATAAGTTGGATGAAAGAAAACAAAAATATATCCTGCATCTTTGTTTAAATTAAGTACATTCTCTAGCCATTTTTTCTCTTTTTCAAAATAATCTCTGCTAATATTTTGCCAGAATTCATCTTCATTTTCATCTTTAAGATAAGCAGGTGTATTGATATCCTCTCCATCCATATCTAAAACAATAAATAAAGCATCACCAACGGTAAAGAAATAATAGCTTTCATTTCCGGGTAGTGAAAAGAAATTAAAATAATTATCTGAATTTTGTTCATGATTTCCTAAAACCGTGTAATAAGGAGTATGTCTAATCAACCGGTCATTGATATCAAAAAAATGTTCCCAGTCTGGTATACTATTTCCCCTACCTACAAGGTCTCCAGTATTTACAACAAATAATGGATCTTCCTTTATAATTCTATTTACAATCTTCTGATGCACATCATGACGAGATCGCGTATCTCCCAAAGTTACAAAAGTAAAAGGTTTTGGCTCTTCTGGAAAAGTAGTAAAACTACCTTTTCCGATATCTGTACCGTCTTTAAAAACATCATAAGTATAGGTAGTATTTGGTTCAAGTCCGGTAATAATAGATTGATGTTGTTGATACTGACTTACATCCTGAATCACTTTATCAGAATTTTTAATCTCTGTAACTCCTTCATAGGTTGACCAAGAAATAGTAACTTCATCATGTGACATTTTTTGTAAATATGGACCGATCATTTTTTGTTGGGCAAGTAATTTATTTCCCGAAAAGGTACCAGATAATATGATAATAAATAAAAAAGTGATTTTAGATAGACGTGCAATTTTCATAAAAAAGATAGATTTAAATACATTAAATATGTAACAAATTTACAATTATTGCACAATTAATTTACATCAATATTTATCTTTTACTCATCAAATATTAACTTTACAAATCAAATGCGGCAATTATTAACCAATCCAAATACAATCAAATTGATTTTTTATAAAGGTTAATATTTAGTGTGTATAAAATAAGATGTCTGAAATATCTGACCTAATTAAGGTCTATCTTTGTCACTAACATATTAAATATTAACCTTACCTAACAAAATAATTAATTATTAAACTATAAATAAATGAGTAAATTACAATTGATATCACCTATTGATGGTAGTATTTATATCGAACGTGAACTTCATACACAAAAAGATATTGACAAGGCCTTAACAGCTGCTGTAAATGCCCAAAAAGAATGGAGATATTTTACCATTGAAGAACGTAAGCCTTATATTGAAAAGTTTATAACTGCATTAGAAAGTTTAAAAGATCAAATTAGCACAGAATTAACCTGGCAAATGGGTAGACCCATTAGTCATACTCCATTTGAAGTTAATGGAGCTATTGAGAGAACAAAAGGAATGTTGAGCCTTGCCGAAAAATCCTTATCAGATGTAAGGGTTGATGAAATATCCGGGTTCAACCGTTTTATTAAAAAAGAACCGGTTGGAGTTGTTTTTGTGATTCCTGCCTGGAATTATCCTTTCCTGATAGCTGTAAACACAATTATTCCTGCTTTACTTGCCGGAAACGCTGTAATACTGAAGCATTCAGCACAAACTCTGTTGGTTGCTGAACGTTTTGCTGAAGCTTTTAAAGCTGCAGGATTGCCTGAAGGTCTTTTTCAATATTTACATTTAACTCATAGTGATACTGCAAATGTAATAAGAGACTCTCGTGTTAATTTTGTTTCGTTTACAGGTTCTGTTGGTGGCGGACATCAAATTCAAAAAGTGGCAGGTGAAAGTTTTGTTGGTGTTGGGCTTGAACTTGGTGGAAAAGACCCTGCCTATGTATGTGATGATGCTAACTTAGATTTTTATATAGAAAATCTGGTTGATGGGGCGTTCTTCAATTCTGGACAATCATGCTGCGGTATTGAACGTATTTATGTTATTGATAGTGTTTACGATCGATTTGTAGAAGGATTTGTTGAACTTACTAAAAAGTATAAGTTAGGTAATCCATTAGATAAAGAAACCAATCTAGGGCCAGTTGCAAAAAGAAGTGGTGCACAAGATGTGATCGATCAGATCGCAGCATCAGTAAAAGCAGGTGGAAAAACTTTGATCGATCCTAAATTATTTCCACAAACTGAGCTTGGCTTTAATTATTTAATGCCTCAGGTTATGGTTGATGTTGATCATACTATGGATATCATGACGGAAGAAAGTTTTGGTCCTGTTGTGGGAATTATGAAAGTAAAAAATGATGCAGAAGCTTTGGCTCTTATGAATGATAGTCAGTATGGTTTAACAGCTTCTATCTGGACAGAAGATCAGGATAAGGCACTTTCTATTGGAAACAAAGTAGAAACAGGTACCTGGTTTATGAACAGATGTGATTATTTAGATCCTTATCTGTCATGGGCAGGTGTTAAAAATACAGGTCGGGGTTGTACCCTTTCAGCAATTGGATATGACCAACTTACCAGACCGAAATCCTATCATCTTCGAACAAAAATCTAATAAAAAAGCAAATAAATAAAAGACAGTATGGCAAATATGAGACATTCCTATTCATTTCCTACCAGAATTGAATACGGACCGGGAGCAATGAAAGATTTTACAGCTATTGTAAAAGAGGCTGGAGGTCAAAAAGGATTGATCGTTACCGATAAAGGAATCGAAAAAGTAGGAACTGTAAAACAACTGCAAGACTATTTTACAGAAGTTGGAGTGGAAACCGTAATTTTTAGTGATGTAAAATCTAATCCTACTGAAGAAAATGTTTTGGAAGGAACAAAGGTTTACAAAGATTCAAATTGTGATTTTATTGTAGCTCTTGGAGGTGGTTCTCCAATTGACACAGGTAAGACCATTAAAGTAATGGCAACACATGATGGACCTCTTGAAAAATATGATGACACAAAAGGTGGGGATAAATATATCAAGAATAATATGCCTCCTTTTTATGCAATTCCAACGACTGCTGGAACAGGAAGTGAAGTAGGAAGAAGTAGTGTAATTACTGTAAACAATGTAAAAACCATTATTTTTTCACCTTATATGATGCCGGATATTGCAGTGCTTGATCCTTTGATCACAGTTTCTCTACCAGCTAAATTAACTGCAGCTACAGGTGTAGATGCATTTGTACATAATTTAGAGGCTTACATTATGGAGACCTTTCACCCAATGGCTGACGGGCTTGCAAAAGAAGCTATGGAAATGTGTGTGAAATATTTACCAACAGCGGTAAGTAATGGATCAGATATTGAAGCCAGAGGTAATATGTTAATGGCATCTACAATGGGAGCCATTGCTTTCCAAAAAGGTTTGGGAATCAATCATTCTATTGCACATGCTTTAGGTGTTTTTTATGATATGCACCACGGTTTGGCAAATGCTGTTGTTTTACCAGAAGTAATGAGATATAATTTATCAAGAGATCAAATCCGTGAAAAATATGCTTCATTAGGAACTATTTTTGGTGTAGAGAATGATGCTGAAGCTGTTATCACTGCTGTAGAAGAATGGTTAAGATCTATGAATCTGTTAAAAAACTTATCAGAACTTGGTGTTGAAGCAGATAAACTGGAAGATCTGGAAGCCTATGCTTTAAAAGATCCTTGTTGTCCATTAAATCCAAAGAAAGTAGAAAAAGGGGATGTTGTGGCAATTTTGAAAAATTTAATCTAAATAAGAAATGAAATATGATTAAAGCGATCACTTTTGATTTATGGGATACCATTTTTATAGATGACTCTGACGAACCAAAAAGAAAAGCTGCCGGACGATTGTCAAAAAAAGAGGAAAGAAGACAGCTTGTATTCAATTATGCAAATAAGCATAAAGATGTTAGTAAAGAATTGGTTGACATCATCTACAATACTGTAGATGCTTCTTTTAATAAAGTATGGCATGAACAATTTGTAACCTGGGAAATTGGAGAACGATTAGAATTGATTTTTAAAGGATTAGGTATCGAATTACCTCAAGATGAAATGGCTGAGATCACCAAACTACATGAAGAAATGGAATTGGAGTTTCGACCAGATTTTATTGATGGAATTGGTGAAGTACTGGAAGAATTAAGCAAAAACTATAAAATTGGCGTTATTTCGGATGCCATTGTTAGTCCGGGAAGTGTCCTCAGAGAACTTTTAAAAGGAGAAAATCTATTACAATATTTTGAGCATTTTGTATTTTCAGATGAAATAGGAAATTCAAAACCTATGCCCATTGTATTTGAATCTGCCTTTAAAAAGTTTGATATAGAACCTCATGAGCTGGTACATATTGGAGATAGAGAACACAATGATATTCTTGGTCCGATTGCAGTAGGGGCACATGCTTTACTTTGTACTGCAGCAATTGACAGAGATAGTAAAAATACAAAAGCAGATGGGATTTTTAGTAATTATAAAGATCTACCACTGCTAATAAAATCAATCAAATAAAAAATGAGTAAAAAATTAAATTTTCTGATCATAGATGGTTATCCAAAACCAAGCAGAGAACAGTTTGATGATTTTGGGGTAAAATTGGCAGGAGTGTTATATGCTGAATTATTACAAAGACATTTGCCTGATGCTGAATATAAGATCCTTTACACAAG
The DNA here is from genome assembly GCA_030590765.1 of Flavobacteriaceae bacterium. Taxonomy (GTDB): domain Bacteria; phylum Bacteroidota; class Bacteroidia; order Flavobacteriales; family Flavobacteriaceae; genus Lutimonas. The sequence continues at coordinate 13,827 of JAUVCP010000004.1, forward strand.
TGATCCTGAGACAGAAATTCCTGATCAGGAAAGATTAAAAGCATATGATGCTATTTTATGGCCGGGATGTAATTTAACTGTTTATCATGATCATGATGAAAGAGTGACTAGGATGACAAAAATATGCGATAATGGGTTTGAATTGGGCTTACCTCAGTTTGGAAGTTGTTGGGCAGCACAACTGGCTGTTTATGTTGCTGGTGGTGAAGTGGCACCTAATGTAAAAGGCCGCGAAATGGGACTTGCTAGAAAGATCTTTTTAACCGAAGAAGGTAAAAATCACCCAATGTATAAGGGGAAAACCCAGGTATTTGATGGTTTCATCAGTCATGATGATATCATTACAAAAATGCCAGAAGGCGCCATTAGTTTAGCTTCCAATGATTTTACACCTATACAGGCCGTTGATGTCAGTTTTAAAAATGGTACATTTTGGTCTCCCCAATACCATCCAGAATATGATTTATATCTAGTGGCTGGTTTGATCGCTGCCAGAGAAGAAAAATTATCCGGTGAAGGCTATTTTAGAAGTCATGAAGATCTTGTAAATTTTGTTAGTGATCTGAAAACAATTTATAAAGATCCTACTCGAAAAGATCTTCGCTGGAAATATGGAATAGATGATGATGTTTTATCAGATGATATTCGACAACTTGAATTTGCTAACTGGATAAAATACCAGATCCTAGAAAAGTAGGAGTTAATCTAAAAAACAAAACTTGAAAATAATCTTAACAATTAAAATATGGCACTGATAGAGGAAGGTCCTTATCGCAAATGGCAATATAAAATCTTTTCGGCAACTTGGATTGCTTATGTAGGTTACTATTTTGGACGAAAAGCATTTTTTGTTGTAAAAAGTGCCATGGGAGAAACATTGGGTGTCGATACCATACAGTTAGCACATCTTGGAACAGCCTATCTTGTTTCTTATATGGTAGGACAATATTCAAGTGCCTACTTTGGACGAAAACTTGGACCAAAATATCTGTTGATACTTGGTCTGGCTATAACTTTTATATGTAACCTTGCTTTTGGATTTTCAAATAGTTACTGGACCATCATGCTGTTTTTAATTATAAATGGATTAGCACAGGGAACCGGATGGCCTGGAAGTATTGGAAGTCTGGCCTATTGGTTCAAACGAAAACAACGGGGAAGCATCCTTGGAATCTGGTCAACTTGTTATCAAGTAGGGTCTATATTGGCTACATCTTATGCAGCCTATATGTTAGGTCAATATGGATGGAGATGGTCTTTTTTTGGAGGATCAGCCGTTGTACTCATCATTTGGGCAGGTGTTCTTTACCTACACCCAAATCGTCCGCAAGATGTTGGGCTGGAACCTATTGTAGATGAAGATGAGCTTGAAGAAGAAGTAGATGAACTGGTTGAAGGGGATAAAAAAGGATTAGGATGGAATAAGGAGGTGGTTTTTACCATTGTAACGATGGGCTTGATTTATTTTGGTATTAAATTTTTAAGATATGCTTTATGGAGTTGGGTCCCATTTTTACTCAATAATAATTTTGGTCTGGCGGGTGATGATGCTGGATACATTTCTACTGTATTTGATATTTTTGGATTTGCAGGAGTAATATTTGCAGGATTTGCATCTGATAAACTTTTTAAGGGCAGAAGGTCTTTTCTTTCCTTTATCATGTTATTTTTTATGGCTTTGTCTTTTGTATTGATGTACACCATGGGGTCAACAAGTCTAATGTATTTTACCATTTCTATGGGACTTGCCGGCTTTATGCTTTACGGACCAGATTCCTTAATTTCCGGAGTAGGAGCTATTGATATTGGGTCAAAACGTGGTGCTGTAGTTGCTGCAGGAATTATCAATGGAACAGGATCCATCGGACCTATTTTTCAGGAAGAAATTATTGGATGGTTGTACGAAAAATATGATCACGCTTTAACACCTATATTTCTATTGTTGCTTTTTGTTGCATCTGTAACCGCATTTATTACCTTCATTTTATGGTTTAGATCCAGGAAAAAGATTGTACAACTTTAAAATATGTTTGGCATGTAATTATATTTGAATATCCATTCGGAATGAATAAAATTTAAAAATTGATTAAAAATCATTATGAAAACTAAATTTGCTACGCTTTGGATCATCTGGACATTATTGGGAGCATTATTGGTTTATGTAGCAACAGGTTCCGGTTCAAAAAATGATATTTCCTCAACGGTAGCTATAATATTGAGTATTGCTCCTTTAATGGGTATTATGCTTACAATGGGATCTGTAAAAGCATTTGATCAATTTAAAAACTGGATCAACTACAACCAAAATTCACAATATTATATTGCCGGTATACTATCGATCCTTTTCTCAATTCCGGGATTGCTGACAGGTAATTTTGATCCCTATCATACAATTATTTTTGGTTTTATCTCATTAGCAATCTTTGGAGTGATGAAACAAAATCGTTCTGAAGAGTTTAAATTCAACTGGAGTGATCTTGCGATTTGGCTCCTTCTATGGATTCCTTTTGATCTTCGATGGTATGATGGTTTACAACCAAATCTTGATTATTCCTGGTGGTCCCAAGCAATTTCTGTTGTGGCAGTTATAGGTTGGTATGCTTACCGTGGAGCGAACATTGGTTTTAATCTGGTTCCAAAATTCAAAGACCTAACCATTGCTGTATCTGCACTTTTTCTTATCCTAGCAATGGTAATAATACCGGGAACTGCAACAGGCTTTTTGTCTTTTTCAATTCCAGAATCTTATGATATCCCGAAATTAACAACTCATTTTATTGGTCTGTTTTTAACGGTTGCCTTACCGGAGGAATTGTTCTTTAGAGGGATATTACTCAAAGGTTTAGACAAGGTTTTTTCAAAGAGATGGGTTCCAATGGTAATATCTTCATTGGCTTTTGGATTGATGCACTGGAATAACCTCAATGACCTTTCTATGCAAATTACCTATATTTCATTGGCAACGATCGCAGGTTTGGGATATGGATGGGCTTTTAGAAAAAGTGGCAATAATTTATTTGCTGCAATTTTAGCGCATACTCTTGTTGATTGGGTATGGAAATTGTTTTTATCAACTTAATGAAAATAAAAAATGAAAATAAAATTAATCCTTTTCATTTTAGCAGTGAGTTTATCTTGTGTAAATTCTAATACACAAAAAACTATTGATCTGGTAAAAAACTGGAAATTCTCTCCTGATACGGATAATATTGGCCATTCTGAAAAATGGTTTGCCTTAGGTTTTGACGATTCTAAATGGGATATACTGGATGCTGGCACCAAATGGGAAGATCAGGGATATCCTGATCTGGATTCTTACGGATGGTATAGAAAAAAAGTTGAAGTACCAATAGACTGGAAAGGAAAAGATATTTGGATAAAATTTGGTGCGGTCAATGATGCCTACGATCTATTTATAAATGGAGAGCAAGTAAGTTCGTTTGGAGCTGCCAATATTACTTTTGCAGATAAGCCCTCATTTACGAAGGTGACAGAAAAGATCAATTACGGGGAAAGTAATCTGATCACTGTTAAAGTAAATGATTGGGGAAATAGCGGAGGTCTGTGGCGCCTTCCGGCTATAATAACAATTGACAAGGTAGAGATCGATCTGTTTAAACCATTATCCGACAAATCTTTTAATCTAACAGAAGAGAATTATACTCTTTTTTGGGAAGATAATTTTAACAGCGATAAACTTGATTCAACAAAATGGGCAGTACGTGGTATTGGTCCCCGTGGTGTAGGTTTCGTAACACCCAATGCTTTAGAAATCAAAGATGGTAAATTGATCATCAAGGCATTTATGGAAAATGATTCATTAAAGGTTAGTGCTGTTGGAACACAAGGCCTTTTTGATACAACTTATGGTTATTTCGAGTGCAAAGCACAATTACCTAAAACAACAGGAAATTGGGCTGCTTTCTGGATTCAATCTCCTGGTATATCTTCGGGGGAAGATCCAGGAAAATTTGGTACCGAAATAGATATTTTTGAATACTTTAAAGGTCAGGGTGGTGATTTTGTTTCACACAATCTTCATTGGGCCTACGGACCTAATCAAAAATCGACAGGAGCATTTCTCAGTAAAGTGGAAGGTATTGGAGAGGGTTTTCACACTTTTGCTGTAGAGTGGACACCTGAGAAATATGCTTTTTTTGTTGATGGATTTAAATATCACGAAATCAAGGAAGCAATTTCACATATAGATGAGTACATCATTCTAAGTTTTGAACCTGCACATACTGTAGAGAATCTAAAAACCGCTACCCTACCCGATGCCTTTATTATCGATTATGTAAAAGTGTATAAAAAGAATTAATGAATATAAATAGACGAACAATGAATTTAATCAGATCAAAAGTTAGTATTGAAATATTTTTTACAATATTATTTTTCAGCGTTAACAGCACAAATTTAACTGCACAGACAAACACTGAAAAGAGCACAATTGAGAAAAAGGCTAAAGAGCTCGTATCTCAAATGACAATCGAAGAAAAAATTGGTATGATCGTAGGTGATGGAAGATATTTGATCGATACTGAGGTAGAGAAGATCAATGATGTTTGGATTGCCAATCGAAACTCAAAAATGATCATTCCCAGACTTTCCATTAGAACAACTGCACTTACAGATGGTCCTTCGGGAATTAATAAAGGCCCTGCTCCCGAGGGAGCAAAGGATTATACCTACACAACTGCATTTCCTACTTCCACTTGTTTAGCTGCCACCTGGAATACCGAATTGGTAGAAAATGTTGGAAAAGCTTTTGGAAATGAAGTACTGGAATATGATTACGACCTGGTACTAATGCCCGCTTTAAATCTGCACAGAGATCCAAATGGAGGTCGTAGTTTTGAGTACTATTCCGAGGATCCTTTACTTTCAGGGAAAATGGCTTCCTCTATTGTCAAAGGCTTGCAGTCTAATGGAATTGGTGCTACATTAAAACATTTTTTGGCTAATAATCAGGAAACGAATAGAAGAAAATATAATGCTGTTGTAAGTCAAAGAGCTTT
>JAUVCP010000191.1 GCA_030590765.1 Flavobacteriaceae bacterium
GTAAACGGTTGGTACCAAATACAATTGCATTTGGAGGTGTGGCAACAGGTAACATAAATGCTAACGATCCAGCAATGGTTGCTGGAAGCATAAATAATAATGGATTTATTTCAATACTGATAGCCAGCCCTGCTAAAACAGGTAAAAAAGTTTCTACTGTTGCTGTATTTGATGTTATTTCGGTTAAAAATGTAATAACCAAAGTAATAGTTAGAATAATGAAAAATGGATGTACATCTTTTAACCATATTAATTGTTCTCCAAACCATTGTGACAAACCTGATTCTTTAAATCCTGTAGCCAGTGCAAAACCACCACCAAAAAGTAAAATAATTTCCCATGGTATGCTTTCGGCAGATTTCCAATCCATTAAAAACTCTCCTTTTTTTTGTTTGGAAGGAATTATAAATAAAATTATTGCAATAAAAATGGCTACTGTACCATCATTAAAGTATGCAGGATTTTTAAAAATATTTTGCCATCCGTAAATTTTAAAATTTCCAATATTAATATCTGCTCTAAAAAACCAAAGCATTGCCAAACTGATAAAAATGATGAGCATAATAATTTCTTCATACGACCACTTACCTAATTGAGCATATGACTCAACAAGATTTTTTTTACTCAAACTTTTCCATTTATTTTTTCTTTTAACAAAAACGAGATACAAATAAATATAGGCTATAATAAACATGACTACCACAATTGGAAAAGCATAAAAAAACCAAGTTGCAAATGAGATGTCAGGAGCATTTGGAAAATAAATATTAAAAATTCTTGCAAATGATAAATTTGGTGGTGTTCCTACCAAAGTTGCAATACCACCAATAGAAGCACTATAAGCAATAGATAATAGCAATCCGATAGAAAAATGTTTTACGGCTTTTTTGGTGTTAATTTCTTCCAGTTGGCCAATAATCGAAATCAAAATAGGAATCATTAACATTGTAGTTGCTGTATTAGAGATCCACATAGATAAAAATGCTGTTGCAAGCATAAAACCTAATAATATTTTAGCTGGTCCGGTTCCAACCCATAATAATATCTTTAAAGCAATTCGTTTGTGTAAATTCCATTTTTGCATGGCCAAGGCCACTAAAAATCCGCCAAGAAAAAGTAATATTACATGGTTAAAATAAGTAGAAGACACTTCTTTACCGTTCATAATTCCCAGTAAAGGAAATAAGATCACTGGTAAAAGTGAAGTGATTGCTAATGGCACGATCTCTGAAACCCACCAAAGAGCCATCAAAATTGCTACAGCGAGTGTATAAGTGACTTTTGGATTTGAAGGATCCAGGTGTACAAAAAAGACAAAATACAAAAAGAGAACAGGGGCAATTAAAAATACGCCTAGTTTTATTCTTTGACCAGATGCGACCATTCCTGAACTCATTTTATTATTTTAAGACTGTAAACTCAATAGAAGAAGAGGTGAAAACGGTGTGTGTTTGTGTTTTGAAATCTCTTTCTTTGGCTTTATAAATATTTGGCACAAAAGTCTGTGGGTTTAGATCAATAAGAGGGAACCACGTACTTTGAATTTGAATCTGCAATTTGTGTCCTTTTTTAAAGGTATGGAAAACATCCTGTAATTTGATGTTAACATTTGTTGGTTTATTTGGTTTAAAGGGTTTTGGATGTGTAAAACTATTTCTAAATTTACCCCTCATCACTTCGCTTCTCACCATAAGATGATAATTGCTTAATTTTAAATGATCCTGCATTCCCACTTTTTGTTCCTCAATTTCTGAAGGGTATACATCAATTATTTTCACAATCCAGTCCGCATCGGTTCCTGTTGTTGCAACTTTTAATTTTGCCAAAATATCGCCTGCCAGTGTATAATCTTCAATTAAAAATGGAGTTTCAAAAATCAAAACATCCGGACGCCTTGCAGCGAATCGTTGATCATCTGTCATATATTTGCGTGGTGTGAAAACAGTTTTGATATCTTCAGTGTACGGCACAGGTTTTTTAAGATCACTCACAAATTTAATAGCTTTTAGCGAAGCTTGTTTTGTGGTTAGTCTTTGTTTTTCAGATAAATAAGCAATTTCTTTTACGGTATTATTTGGAGGCCAGTGATTGTAAGTTTTCCATTCTTTTTTTCCTGTATCAAATACATAAGCTTCAGGTAATCCGCTGTTATCATCCCCTTCTCCTTTTAAAAAATGATTAAAGAATTTTGTTTCTATATTTTTTTGATAGAAGGTTGAAATAGAATCTCCAAAATAAATATTACCTACCAAATGGTTGCCTTTTTCTCTGGCCCAACCTCCATGACCCCATGGGCCGATAACTATGGTGTTATAACTTTGAGATGGATTTGCTTCTAAATTCTTGTAGGTTTCAAACGTTCCATAAAGATCTTCAGCATCATACCAGCCACCAACTACCATAGTTGCAATTTTTGAGCTGTCGGCTCTTAAATGTTTCGTTAGACTCTTTTTTTGCCACAGTTCATCATAATTTGGATGATTGATAATTTCCTCCCAGAAAAAATCTTTAATGGAAGTTTTTTCTAAGTATGATCCATTGTCTACAGATTTATATTCATAGTATTTGTTTAGGTTATTTAAAGGCCCTGCATCTAAAAAGAATTGGTATTGGTCTTTAGTTCCCAAATCTGGTAGCTTAAACCATGCTGAATCTTTTGGAGAATCTTTTGGAGTTCCAAATAGTCCAATAATTTTAAAATAACTTAGCAAAAAAGCACCGTTATGGTGGAAATCATCAAAAAAGAAATCTGCAATAGGAGCTTGTGGAGAAGCAGCTTTTAAAGCAGGATGCGCATCAAGAGTAGAACAACTGGTATAATAGCCAGGATAAGAAATTCCCCAGGTTCCAACTTTGCCATTATTGTTCGGAATATTCTTTACGAGCCAATCAATAGTATCGAAAGTATCTGAGCTCTCATCAATTTGACTGTTGTCTTGTTTATTTGGGATATAAGGCCGCATATTGTCATAAGTCCCTTCGCTCATCCATCTACCACGAACATCTTGATATACAATAATATATCCTTCTTTCATCATGGTTTCATTTGGTCCGATCCTATTTTTGAATTTGTCATCACCATATGGTTTGCTACTATATGGTGTGCGCTGTAATAAAATGGGATATTCTTTAGTTTTGTTTTTTGGAGAATAAATTGTCGTATGAAGTTTATTCCCGTCACGCATGGTAATGGTGACTTCTTCTTTATTAAAATGATCTTTTACATAGGTTTTAGGGTCATTTTCAAAAGTCAATCTTTTACAACTAAAAGATAAAGTACTTAGAATTAAAAGTGGAATAAGGAATAAACTAAATCTTTTCATAGTAATTGTTTTAAGTAATTTAATTCATATTTATTCTCCAATTTCACCAAGTTCATACCCTTCAACATACGCAATTTGTATGTTGTTTTCATGAAAAACCTTTTTAATGATGGCTCTTGTTTTTCGTACAGCTATCCAATAATTATTAGGGTTTGCATAGGGTCTAACAGCTACAATAACATTGTGTGTATCAAAGTTTTCTATTTCTACTATTGGCTTTGGTTTATCTAATATTTCAGGGATATCAAGAAGAACATTCAGAATTAATTTTTTAGTTTTTGGAAAACTTTCATCATAAGGAATTGGAACAAAAACAGCTAATCTTCTAGTTCCTTTATCAGAAAAGTTAGTTAGGACCGAATCTGTTATTTTTGAGTTTGGAATAATTAAAGTATTGTCTTCCGTTGTTATTATTTTTGTATTGAAAATACCTATTTCTTCCACTTTACCAAAATTATCGTTAATTTCAATCCAATCTTCTGTTTTGTAGGGTTTAAATGCTAAAATTAATATACCAGAGGCAAAATTACCCAGACTACCCTGTAGAGCCATGCCAATAGCAAATCCGGCAGCAGCCAGAACTGCTATTAAACCTGTTAGATCTGCCCCAAGTATGGTAGCAATAAAAAACACAATTCCAATTTTCATTACAAAATTTACAATAGAAACTATAAATGGTACTGTGTTATTTTCAAAATTTGATTTGTGAAGACTTTCTTTAGTTAGTTTGGTGATTCTTTTAATAAGTTTAAAACCAATCCAGGCAATGATAAGAGCAAGGAATAATTTAGGTATGTAAAAAACGATCTTGTCTAAAGCCAGATCTAAATATACTTGAAGTTTGTCCATTTTAATTAGATTGAGTTGTAATAATCAAATTTAGTAAAAAAAAATGATGAAATCAAGATGAGCGATTCGCATATTTTTTTACAAAAAATTAGTACTTTGTGTATTCCAAATATTGATTCCTTACAATCAACAATTTTTGGATGAGCGATTAAAGTAATATTCATTCAGAAAAGTGGTTCTCTGCAAGATCTCAAATATTGTTTCCTTTTCAAGTCGACAATTTTGGGATAAGCGATTCACACAATTTTCTTTCAGAAAAAAGGTTCTCTGCTTACATGTTTCTTCTATACTGACCACCAACTTCAAACAATGCAGATGTGATCTGACCCAATGAGCAAACTTTTGTAGCTTCCATCAATTGTTCAAAAACATTATTATTCTCAATAGCTTTTTTCTTTAATTTTTGAATTTCATCCTTTGCTTTATTCTTATTTCCTTTATGGAGATTTTCAATGACTTCGATTTGGTGATTCTTTTCTTTTTCTGTAGCCCTAATCACTTCTTGTGGTAGAATTGTTGGTGATCCTTTGCTACTTAAAAAAGTATTTACTCCAATGATTGGAAATTTACCAGTATGTTTTAATTCTTCATAATACAAGCTTTCTTCCTGAATTTTTGAACGTTGGTACATGGTTTCCATGGCACCTAAAACGCCGCCTCGTTCGGTAATTTTATCAAATTCTTCATAAACAGCTTCTTCGACCAGATCAGTTAATTCTTCAATAATAAAAGATCCCTGTATTGGATTTTCATTTTTAGCCAGTCCCAATTCTTTATTGATGATGAGTTGAATAGCCATTGCACGTCTTACAGATTCTTCTGTTGGAGTAGTGATAGCTTCGTCATAAGCATTGGTGTGCAGTGAATTACAGTTGTCATAAATAGCATAAAGAGCCTGTAAAGTGGTTCGGATATCGTTAAAATCAATTTCCTGTGCGTGTAAGGATCTGCCGGATGTTTGGATATGATATTTTAACATCTGTGCTCTTTCATTGGCACCGTATTTTAATTTCATGGCTTTTGCCCATATTTTACGTGCTACTCTTCCAATTACCGAATACTCGGCATCCACACCGTTAGAGAAAAAGAAAGATAAATTAGGTCCGAATTTATTGATATCCATACCTCTACTCAAATAATATTCCACGTAAGTGAAGCCATTTGATAATGTAAAAGCCAGTTGTGAAAT